>CAZIWQ010000037.1:0-15973 GCA_964542355.1 uncultured Armatimonadia bacterium | reverse complement strand
AAGACGCTCCCGCGGCACGGCCTGCTACACCACTGGCGCGCTACGCTGGCGCTGGCCGTGGCGTACAGTGGGCTGTGTGCCTGGAGTGTGGCGGTGGAGGCCAGCCCATTCCTCGGGCTGCTCCTGGCGGCCCTGCTGGTGACCTCCTTCCACGCCCTCTCGAACTGGCGCCAGTACTCCCATCGCGAGCGGCATGTCGCGCAGCTAAGGCCGTTCGTGGCCGGCACGCGGCTGTATGACACGCTGCTGGAGGCGGGAACGGCTGACGTGGACGCGGCACTGCCGTTCCACGCGCTGTGCAGCGATGTGCTGGACGCACAGGTGGCATACCTGGTGCCGGTCGGTCCGCTGGCAACGTTGGCGGGGCCGCCGCTGGCGCATCCGGTGGGGACACCGGTCCCCGCAGGCCTGGCTGCCGTACGGGCCGCAGGCCTGACGCCTGAGCAGCTCTGCTATCCGGTGGGCGCGGGCCTCGCGGAGGGGAAGCTGTGGCTGGTGCCGCTGTGGAGTGAGCGGGGCCTGATCGGTCTCTTCTATCTCGGCGAGAAGAGCGGGGGTGGCCTGTACGCCCAGGAAGAGATGGAGGTGGCGCGGTCCAGCGGCGAACGGCTGATCGACACCGTTGCGTGTGCGCGGATGGCGCGGCGGCTGATGGCGCTCCAGCGGCAGCACTTGGCGCAGCACCAGGTGACCGACCGCCGCGCCCAGTGCGCGATCCACGATGAGGTGCTGCCGCAGATTCACGCGGCCATGCTCGCCCTGGGGCCGGGTGGGGGAGCGGCGAGCGCAGAGGCGGTGCAGCTCCTGGCGCAGGTGCACCGCCGACTGTCCGAACTGCTGCGCGAACTGCCGCCGGCCGGTGCGGATGAGGCCACTCGCCTGGGCCTTGTGCCGGCACTGCGCCGCGTGGTCGCCGATGAGTTCGCCGACTGCTTCGACGGCGTGACGGTGGCCGCTGACCCCGGGGGGGAGGCGGCGGCGCGCCGGCTGTCGCCGCTGGCGGCCGAGGTCATCTTCTACGCCGCGCGCGAGGCCGTGCGCAACGCTGCCGTCCACGGCCGGGGTGGTGACGCCCGGCGCCCCCTGCATCTCACAGTGGAGCTCGTGGACCGCGACGGCCTGCAGGTCATCGTCGAGGATGATGGGGTCGGGGTGGCGGGCCCCGCCGGCAGCGGGGGGGCCGGACAGGGCGTCGCGCTCCACAGCACGATGATGGCCGTCATCGGCGGGTCATGGGTGACTGAGTCCGCCCGCGACCAGTTCACCCGGGTGACGCTCATACCGGGGTCGGACGGCGCCGCGCCGACTTAGTGCTCGGCGGCCTCGGCAGGTACCAGGCGCGCGTCCGCCCATGTGGCGTGGTCGCAGCCGATGCCGTCGCCGGCATCGGTGACCTCCAGACGCAGCCGGGTTGCGGTCCCTAGCGGCACGCTCACCTGCTGCGGCTCGTCGCCGCACCCGAGCTTGCGCGAGCGGAAGACCTCCTTCCAGCCACCGGCCGGATCGGGCAGCAGGACGACGAACTGGGCACTCCCCCCGCCGGCCTCGTCGGTGATGCCCACTGCGGCCCGGAGCACCCGCCCCGGTGCGCCCGACACTGCGGTCGGGCGCTGGCTGAGGTCATAGACGGCAGAGGCGTGCTTGCCGGTCTCCGGGTGCATCGTGACCCCCTTCGCGTACTCGACCCCGCCGAGGTGCAGGGGCAAGTTGGGCGCCCAGTAGCCACGGTCGCTCATCACCCCACCGTGAGCGAAAGCCTCCACCGGCTTCAGGTCGGACAGGTAGAGCGTGCCCTCGCGGGCGGGCACCCGCCCGCCAATGGTGAGGGCGAACTCGCTGCGACGGGCGTCGAGCGCCGCGGTCGCGAGCTGGAAGGTAAGCACGTGCGAGGCGACGCCGCCGGTGCCCGTCGGTCGGAGGTAGGGGAGAGGCAGGCAGACGATGCGCAGGTGCGAGCGATCCCCCGCGATGGGCTCGATGCGCAGGCTCTCGCCTCGCGGCACCGGGACCGTGTCGGCGAGGAGGCGCACGCTGTCAGCGTCGAGCGGTCCATCCGCCGAGCGGACCTCGACCACGACCTCGCGGGGCACGGCCCCATCGCTGAGGGTCCGCATCTCCGCGCTCGGCGTGACCGGGGCGCCGTCCACCAGAACACGCTCGAGCTGCGGGGGCGTCGAGGTCGTGCGTGGTGCTGAGGTACCCAGCACCAGCATTGTTCCGGGCATCTCGCCTGCGGTCGGCGGCAGGGCGAAGTGGGCCAGCCCCTCGGCGAAGCGACAGGGGAGCGGCGCCAGCGTACCGTCGGCCTGTAGGACCCAGGCCTTGTCTGCTGCCGCCGGGCAGGGCAGCGCTACGGCCGTGTCTGCCGCGCCGCGGGCCCGTACCAGCACGGTGCCGTCCGGGCGGTAGCCGGCGGAGAGCGTGACCGGCGCGGTGGCGGACAGTGTCACGGCCTTGCCGGGGCCCTCCTGCAGCGAGGTGCCGGCGAGAACTGCGAGCGCCCGCGGGCGCCCCGCTTCTCGCGTGACAACCGCCATGCGGGCCCGGGCCTGCAGGCACGGGGCACTGACCTGTGCCACCGGCCCGGGGGAGGCGACGAGGACCACATCATCGCGCGCGCCATCAGTGATCGTGACCCCGCAGCCGGCGGCGCACTCCAGCCGCGACACCTTCACCCGCTCGGGGAGGCGCGCCGGCGAAGGGACCAGCACGCTCACGAAGTGGGCGCTCGGTGTCGCCTCCGGTGGCGACAGTGCGAGGTGGTAGTCGGTGACGGAGGAGGTGTCGGTGCGGTACTGGTGCTCGCGCGCGGTCACGGTCGGCGGGCTGATGACTTCGAGGCGCAGCCGGCCACGGGCCCCCTCCACGAGCACCGTGTGCCCGTCCTGGAGATGTGCCGGGGCCCCGCAGTTGAGGTTCAGGCTGATGCGGGCCGGGCCGGGGGCCTCGGCGACATCGGAGATCACGAACACCTCCGGCCGGAGGAAGGCCATCGTCCGCACCACGCGCTTCGCGCGGGCGTAGGCCAACGTGGCGTCGGACTCGGCGAACTCCACCATCTCGCCGGGCAGGTATTCGGTCGTGACGGCCGCCCTTGCCCCCTCGCGTTGCGCCTGGTCCTCATCATCGAAGGTGATGACATTGTGGCGCACACTGTGCTTGAACAGGTTGGCCTCGGGGTCGGTATAGCCGCAGATGCCGGGGTCGAGCAGGAGGCGCTCGCCGTAGGCCTCCAGAACGAAGTGGTTGCGGTCATAGCCGGAGCGGGTGGCCGGCCCGCCCTCAAACCCGAGCAGCGTATCGCCATACTGCCAACCGTTGCGCCAGAACAGGAACCCGTCGCGGATGAACATCCTCGTCAGGGGCAGCGCCCGGGGCTCACCCGTGACATCGGGGTCATACCACACGAGGGTCCGCACGTCGCCCGGGGGGCTTTGGGCATACTGGCGCTCCCATAGCCAGCGCGCCTGGCGGTCGCGGAAGAAGTGGCTGTAGAACAACGCCTGGGGGCTGCCGACGGAGAAGCCGGAGTAGTGGCTGTCGCTGTAGTTGAGGTAGCTTGGGGGCGAGGTCGCCGTGCCACGCATCCACTGGAACCATTCCAGCGCATGGCGCAGGCTGGTCGGGGCGACATACTCGGCGACGGGCAGCTTCTTCTCCGCGGCCACGGCGCAGGCGATGTTGACCAGCAGGTTGAGGGTACCCATGCCGTAGCCGTGTCCCTCGCGGCCGGCTCCCTCATGCCCGAAGTAGCCCTTCACAAGATCGTCGAGCAGCGACAGGCTGCCGGCACGCCCCTGCGCTACCTGCGGAGCCTGGTCGCCGAGGATCGCCGCGCTCTGCAGCAGCATCCACGAATAGACGGCTCCGCGGTTGGAGAAGTCGCGATAGCGCACTCCCGACTGCCACATCCAGTAGTAGAGCTTATCCTGGAGTGCCTCCCGCACGAGGCGGTGCTCTTCCTCGGTGAAGGTGTTGGAGACCCAGTCGTAGCCCTGCATCACCATCATGCCGGTGTAGGACTGGTTGAGCTGCGAGCCCACGTTGCCGGAGAAGCCGAAGGGGTAGCGCCCGGGGATGCCGCGGCCCCACCAGTCGATCTGGCACACGGTGAGAATGCCGCGCCGCGCGATGTCAGCATAGCGGGTGTCTCCGGTGAGCACGTAGGCCAGCGCCGGGGCGGTGATCCACGAGCTGTAGGCGACACTGGGCTCATCGCGGGGAGTGAACTCCGCCATCGAGGGATGGGTGAATTCGTCGACCCAGCGCTCAGGCTCGGCGCTCAGTGCCGCGTTCGCCTGGTTCTTGATGCTCTCCCACATGCGGGCCGGGGGGCCGGACTTGATCTTCTCGCGCAGCGCGGGGATGTCGTCGCGGGAGAAGTAGAAGCCGAACGGTACGCCGGCGGCGAGGACATCCTGCGCCGGCTGGCGCGGGCGGGTGTCGTGAGTGGCCCGACGCCATACCGGGCCGTAGGGGGGCGCCCCGCGTCGGTGGCCGAGCACCCACTGCACGATGGTGATGATCTCGTGCCCGGGCTCGAGGCGCGTGCAGCCCGGGAGCTCGCCGGCCTCGACGCGTAGGGCCTCCAGGCGCTTGCCGGCGATCGGGACCGACATGTCCATGGGTCCGCCCTGACCGGCGCACCGCTCCTCGCCGTGCACCCACACCCCGTCGACCTTCGCCCACAGCGTGACATAGCGTCCGGCGGAGGCGGACACGTGCCAGGTCAGTGCATCGTAGGCGCTGACATCGACGCTGAGGGGGCGCTCGAAGACGGCGCGCTGGGCACGGTCGGGTGCCTCCAAATAGATGAGCTCGCCCCAGCACCAGTACGCGCGGACGTGCATCTGGGTCCCCGGCGTGGCAGCCTCGGGCGCGGGCTGCCACGCATCCATGCGGCGGAACACGCCGTGGTAGACGGCATCGAGCAGGTCGAGATTGGGCCCGGCGGCGTTGACGCAGTTGTCGGTCGTGAGCGCCATCCGCGACAGGGTGAGGGCCGAGCCTCCGAACTGGGTATCCGCCCGCGCCAGCTCAACCCGGCGGATGGCGTCGAGCCCGCGCGGCCGGCCGACCGCACTGAAGCAGTGCGGCTCCAGTTGCAGCACGTTGCGTCCCCGCCAGTCGACGCTGAATGTGACCTCATAGCGGTTGGCGGCGTCGGGGGCGTGGAGGGACAGGCGCACACGGTCGCCGGTCATGCGCTCGGACGTCATGTCGATGATGATCGTCCGGAAGCCGCTGCCCCGGACGGCCACCTCGCGGCCGATAGCGGGTGTCTCATCGAGCGCCCAGCGCAGGGCCCGGGTGTCGGCCGCAGCCGGCGAGGGGACCGTACGGCAACCTTGCCCCCAGAGCGTGGCATCTCCCTGCATGTCGTCGAGAACACACTCGCCGGCCATGGCGCATGCACCTCCCAGCAGTGGTGCGCACAGAATGCTGAGACCGATGAGGGCGGGGATGCGGTGCATGGGGCCAACTCCTCGGCGTCGACCTGCCGGCGGTGATCGTGGCAGGGGGCTTCCCCGCTACAAGGGCAGTGACCTGCCGGTGGCGGACCGCCGCGTGGGGGAGTTCGTCCGCGCGCGGCGCCAGGTGCCTTACCGGAAGGCGCGTCTCGGTCGATACAAATGACGTCGTTCTCCCACCGTGCGACCCCTGGAGGTGCCTGCCGATGACGCCCGCCCGTCCGTTGGTGCCGCTTGGCCTCGTCGCCGCACTGCTGTGCGCCGCCGCCGTCGCTCAGACCCCGCCCGCAGACCGGGCCACACCCATCGAGGCGCTGGTTGCCTCCGGCAAGCTCGAAGACGCCGTCGAAGCCTGCAACGCCTGGGTCAAGGAAGACGCCCAGGCGACGAAGCCGCACTTCCTGCTGTCGGAGGTACACATCCGGCTCAAGAACTGGGACCGGGCCCAGGAGGAGCTGGAGATCGTGATCGATCTCAACCCCGCCTCGTCCTCGGCGCATGTGAAGCTCGGCGACCTCCTCCGCGGGCAGCGCAAGTTCGGCAACGCCAACGAGCAGTACCACAAGGCTCTGGACGTCAACCCGAGGTGCGTGGAGGCGTTCCTCGGCCTTGTCCGGGCGGCGCTCGAGGCCAACAAGCCCGAGGATGCGGATGCGGCCCTCGAGACGCTCGTGGGCATCGCGCCCGACAACCCGGCGGTGCTCGCACTGGCCGGGGAGATGGCGAACCGCGCGGGCAAGCCCGCTGAGGCGGCCGCGAAGTTCAAGCTGGCACTGGACAAGGACCCCAAGTGCGCCGACGCGCTGTATGGCATCGCCGTCCTGGTGCAGGCCCAGGGAACGGCGGCGGCTGAGGCGGAAGCCCAGAAGTACTGGGATCAGTTCCTGGCAGCGGAGACTGAAACGGACAGAGCATGGCAGGTGAGGTACGGCCTCGTGATCCTCGGCCGGCGGGAAGTGCCCAAGCCCATCTGCCCGGACGAGCGCCCGGACATCTCTCCCGATGCCAGGCTGGTCGCGACCATCGTTCCCGGAAAGGGACCGGATGACAAGTTGGCCGGCGTGTGGGTCACCTCGCTGGACGGGGCGGGCGTGCGGACTCAGATCGCCACCGGCGGCGGCGCGAGCAGTCCCCGCTGGACGGCCGACGGAAAGAGCGTCCTGTTCGACTTCCGCTACGACCCCAAGAGCCCGAAGACGCGCACCTTCATTGCGCCCGCGGACGGCAAGCAGCCCCCGGTGTGTTTGACTCCGGAGGCCAACATCGCGCGCATCGCGGGGCCCGTGCCCGGCACCGATCGCATCGCATACAGTGATGCCTGGTCATTCTGGACCATGAAGCTCGACGGCTCGGACAGACAGCGGCTCCCGACCGCCTCGCGCAGCAACGTCGAGGTCATGTGGCCGCGCCTGTCCCCGGACGGCAAGAGCGTGGTCTACCAGTCCACCGACTGGGACGATAAGCGCAACGGAGGGTGTCTGAGCAACATCGTGACCGCGCCACTGGATGGCTCCCGGCCACCACGCCGCCTGACGGACGAGTATGACCCCGCGACGCGAGCGGGCAATACCCACCCGGCCTGGGGTCCGGACGGTAAGCGTGTCTGCTACCTCAGCGACGAGGACGACCCCAAACGCAACTTCTACGCCTACGTGCGCGTGATCGGCGATCCCCACCCGGCCCTGCGCCTCGGCACGAGGGGCTTCCACACATGGTTCCCGGATGGGACGAAGATCCTGGCGAACATGTGGCTCCCGAGCGGCCCGGGTGGGTTGCTGATCCTGGAGCTCGGCGGTAAGCGCCTGCCAGTCGTCAAACCCCAGCCCGCAGGCGAGAACCGGTAGTGTCAAGCCGTGCGCGTCCGGCGTGAAGCCCTCACTGGGGGGCAGGTCGACCGGCGACGCTCGCCGAAGTCGACTACCCAGGGGTCCGGCCGAAGAGGCCACATCCGGCCGGCCCCCGAGGCGTAGCGGCTGGCTGAGTGCCCTGCAGAGCCGTTCTGGCGTGGCCTCGCGGCCTCGGAACGGCTTCTCGGCCGCTCTCCCAACAGTACCACAGAGGAGTTCGCCACCATGCCGGAGCAGAGACACACCTTTCCCTCAGACCGACCTGACGGGCGCTTCGTCGACATCGAGGGGTTCCTTCATGAGTACCTGAAGAACCTCCAGCCGGCACTCGGCTTTGACCCGCACATGCCGCGCGAGCACTTCGCCGGCTGGCGGGCCCGGGTGGCCGACAAGCTCCGCGAGCTGCTCGCGCTGCCCCGGCCCGCGCAACAGCAACCCGCGCCGACGATGCTCGCGGCCGAGCCGCGCGAGGGCTACGAGCTCCAGAAATGGGAGTGCTACCCCGAACCGTACAGTGTCGTGCCATACCTGGTGCTCGTGCCCGAGGGGTTCGATGCCGAGAACCCCGGCCCCGCCGTCCTCTGCTTCCCCGGCAGCAACGGCACCAAGGAGGCGTTGGCCGGGGAGCCGGACATCGTGCCCTGGGCCGCGGAGCGCAGGCATCCGGCACGCAACATGATGGGGCTGCACTATGCGCGCGCCGGCATCACGGCGGCCATCGTTGACCATCCCGACCGGGGCGAGCATACGAGCAACATGTTCGCCGGCAGCCGCGAGGAGCTGAGCAAGCACGCCATCTGGGCCGGCCGCAGCTTCGAGAGCATCTCCGTCGGCGCGAAGCTTGCCGTGCTGGATTGGCTGAAGACGCAGAGCTTCGTCGACCCGCAGCGGATCGCCGTGAGCGGCCATTCCCTCGGCGCCAAGCCGGCGCTCCACCTCGGTGTGCTCGACCCCTCCCTCGCTGCGGTGGTCTGGAACGACTTCTTCAGCCACTGGCTGGTGCGCGAGCTGATGGTACCGGCCTTCCGCGGGCACCTGGGGCACTACATCCCCGGCATGCAGCAGTGGTTCGACTACACTGACCTGGCCGCCGCCGTTGCGCCGCGCCCCTTCCTGATCACCGAGGGCGGCCGCAGTGAGGACATCGACCGCGTCCGGCGGGCGTGGGATACCACCGGCGCACCCGGGAACTTCAGTGTCACCTACTACCCGAAGTACGCGACCCCCGAGCAGCGCCCGCATGACGACGACCCGCTGTTCGAGGGCATGACGCTGGAGGAGTACTTCGAGTACGCCAACGTTGACGCGCCCGCGCACTGCTTCAAGGAGAATGTCGCTGTCCCGTGGTTGGCGCGGGTGCTGCGTGGTTGACACGAGGCCCGGAGGGTGCGATAATAGACCCACAACTGAATATCGCTAGGGGTGCCGCTTGGCGGCTGAGAGGGTCCCTCGGACCCAACCCTTGAACCTGATGCGGATAATGCCGACGTAGGGAAGCGACGAGCAGACTGCTCGCCACCGGCGCAATCGGACTGTCATCCGTTGCGCCGTTTTCGTTCTGCCCTCCAGCCTGCTGGCTGCGCTCCCCCGTCGACGCCGCGTATGAGAGAGGACGGCGACGTGCATGAGCGCGCGCAGGGGCTTTACGCTCATCGAGTTGTTGGTGGTGATCGCGATCATCGCGATCCTGGCGGCGATCCTGTTTCCGGTCTTCGCCCGGGCTCGCGAGAAGGCCCGCCAGACCGCCTGCCTGAGCAACCTCAAGCAGCTTGGGACCAGTGTCCAGATGTATGCGCAGGACTATGATGAGACGTACCCGATCAACTACCAGGATGCCTCCTCCGGCCCGGGGACGGCGGCGCAGATTCCGCTCACCTGGCCGAACCGGCTGATGCCGTATGTCGGCAACACGCAGGTGTACCGGTGTCCGTCGGATGCTCGTCCCCCGAACGTCGACTTCCCCGGGTGTCGTCCGATCCTCCAGAGCTACTGCTGGAACTGGCGGTTGGGGATGGACCTCCCGGCGTGGGGTTACTATGCCACGGTGACGCTCGCTCAGGTGGCGGCGCCGGCGCAGTGTGCGATGCTGTGGGACGACAACTCCGACTGGCTCACGGCCGGGTACGGCGGGCGGTTCAACACGCTGGACAGCCCCGACTGGAGCGGCGACTTCGACCGCGAAGTGCTCCAGGGTCGGCACAACAGCGGCGACACGTTCATGTTTGCCGACGGGCATGCGAAGTGGTACCAGACCACGACGCTGGTCAGCGGCGCCACCGTCGCGATGGGGATCACGACACTCCCGGGCACGACGCCGTAACGTGGCGTGGGCCGGTCTCCCCCGGGCGGTGGAGTTGTCATCCTGAGCCCAGACCGCTGTGCGGTCTTCTGGCGGAGGATCAGCCCGGGGGGAAGGTGCGCTGTGCAAGACGTGATCCTTCGTCGCTACGGCTTCTGCGAAGCCGCGACCGCTCCTCAGGATGACATCGCCAGAGGGGCTCTCGCGAAGCCGTGACCGGTCCTCAGACACCCGGGAGGCACGTAGTGAAGGCCCTGATTATCTGTCACGGCGACCTGCCCTCGGAAGAGCTGCTGCGGCGTGAGGCGGCTGCCGCCGACCTCGTGCTGTCCACCGATGGCGTGGCCGTGCAACTGGAGCGCCTCGGGATCGCGCTCGACGCGGTCATCGGCGATCTGGATTCGCTGCAGGGAGCGGTGACCGCCGCGCCCCTGGTGGATGCCGGGCCGCACGAGCTGCAGCACGACTCCGACAGCGAGAAGGCGGTCTGCTATGCGCTCGCCCGAGGCGCCGATGAGATCACCCTGCTCGGGGCGACCGGGGGGCGCCTCGATCACACGCTGGCAAATGTTGCGCTGGCAGTGCGGTACCTCGGCGACGCCCGCGTGCGGTTGGTCGACGACCTGGGCGGCATGCAGGTCGTGCGCGGTCGTAGCGAGTTGGCGCTGCCAGTGGGTACCCGGCTGTCGCTGGTGGCTCTGACGGAGACCGTCGTAGTGAACACCCGTGGCCTGCAGTGGGAGCTTGCCGACCCGCTTGCGCCCGGCACGCGCGGCCTGAGCAACCGCGTGGTCGCCTCGCCGGTGACGATCGACGTCGGCGCGGGCACGGTGGTACTCATCACGTCGCACGGTACGGACTGAACCAGCTATGGCGCGAATGGCCTTCACGACGCTCGACTACGGCATCATCATCGCGTATTTCGTGGCGGTGATGGTGGCCGGGCTGGCATGGCTGCGGAGGCGCAAGACGGCGGATGACTACTTCCTGGCCGGCCGCACGCTCACGCTGCCGGCCTTTGTTGCGACCCTCGTGTCCACCTGGTATGGCGGCATCCTCGGCGTGGGCGAGTTCACCTACCAGAGCGGTGTGAGCGTGTGGACGGTCTTCGCCGTCCCCTACTACGTGTTCGCCGCCGTGTTCGCGCTGGTGCTGGCGCCGCGCATCCGGCGGGCCGAGCTGTACACGATCCCCGACAAGGTGGCCGAGGCGTATGGCCGACCGGCCGGGATCACCGCCGCGGTGTATGCCTACTGTCTGACAACGCCGGCGCCGTATGTGCTGATGCTCGGGACGCTGCTGCAGCTCATCTTCGGATGGCCGCTGTTGCCGGCCCTCCTCGTCGGTGTGGTGCTCTCGACGGTCTACGTATACGTCGGCGGGTTCCGGTCGGATGTGCGCGTCAACATCGTGCAGTTCATCCTGATGTTCTCGTGCTTCGCGCTCATCCTCCCGTACTGTGTCGCGCACTTCGGCGGCTTCGAGTTCATCCGCACCCACGTTCCCCCGACACACCTCACCTGGCATGGCGGCAACAGCACACAGTATGTCATCGCGTGGTTCTTCATCGCGCTCTGGACGCTGGTCGATCCGGGATTCCACCAGCGCTGCTATGCCGCGGCCTCGCCGCAAGTCGCGAGCCGGGGCGTGCTGCTCAGCATCCTGTGCTGGGCGGTGTTTGACTTCATGACCTGCGCGGCCGGGCTCTACGCCCGGGCCGGCCTACCCGGCATTGAGCCGATGATGGCCTATCCGCGACTGGCGGAAGCGCTCCTGCCGTCGGGGGTCAAAGGCCTGTTCTACATCGGGATGTTGGCAACGGTGATGTCCACCCTGGTAAGCTATGTGTTCCTGTCGGGCGTGACCTTCACGCGCGACTTCGTCTGGCGCCTGGTCGGGGGCAACCCGGACGATGGGCTCAATGCGCGGACGGCGCTGGGCCTTGCCCTGACCACGCTGCTCGCCGTCGTGTTGGCCCTCACCGTACCCTCAGTGGTGAAGCTGTGGTATGTGATCGGGACGGTGTTCATCCCCGGGCTGCTCTTGCCGCTGCTGTCGGCCTACTGGCCGGTGCTGCGGGTGAGGCGTGGGGCAATCGTGCCGGTGATGGTGGCCGCCTTCGCGACGTCTCTCGGCTGGTTGGTGTGGGGCCACCTGCATCCGGGCGAGGCCGGCCCGCAGTACCCGCTGGGCTTCGAGCCGATGTACCCGGGGCTCGCGGTCTCGCTGCTCGGGTTCGTACTGGGACGGCGAACGGCGGGAGCGTCGGAGCGTAGGAGCGTAGGAGACGGCGAACGGCGAGGAACAGGATGGACAGGATGGTACGGCGGACAGGATGACGGCGGCGATCACCCCTATGAGAGCGGCCGAAAAGCCGTTCTGAAGCCGTGAAGCCACGCCAGAATGGCTCTGGAGGACACTCCGCCGGCCGCTACGCCTCGGGGGCCGGCCGGACCCACCCCCGGGGGCGCCACGTCCGGCCGACCCAGTCCCCCTCACCGGCGAGGAGAGCTCGCCGGTGCCCATGGGCGCACACCTCGCGTCCGGGCGCGGACCCGCGCAGACCCGACGGTGGGTCTCTTGCTCGCGAGATCGACCGCCGTTCCCCTCACGATCCCCTGGGCCCACTGGAGCAGCTCGACGAAGACCTCGTCATTGTCGATCGCGGGAGGGCAGCCGTTCGTGAGGCCAACGACCGCGAGGTTGACGGATGGGTCGAGCGCCACGAACGCGAAGAAGGTCCCCCCGCTGCCGTCGTGCCAACTGAGCCGTCCTCCGTCGGTATCCTGCTCGACCCACCCACAGGAGTAGTAACCCCCTGGCGAGATCGCGTCCCCGACTGGCGCGTGCAGCCGGGTCATCATCGCCGCGCTCACCAGGCCGGAGTGTCCCTGCAACCCCTGGAGATGCGCACGCGCAAAGCGCGCCAGACCCTCGACCGACATGCTGGCATCGCCGGCGGGCGCCGCCCATGCGGGGAGCTGCTCGCCCGGCGTGTTCGGGTCGTGTGGCATGAGTGCATCGTCGAGCCACAGGTGGCCCCAGGGTTGGTTGGGGTCAGTGAGGGCTGGCCAGCCGTACGTGGCCGCGATGCCCAGGGGCCGGAACAGTCGCCGCGTCATCAGGCTCTCCCATGCCTCCCCGCAGACCTGCTCCACCATCGCGGCCACGATCCCGCAGCCCGCGTTGGAGTACAGGAAGGTGCCGGGGGGGACGGCAGGGGGCTGCGCCAGTTGCCAGGCGAGGAAGGCGCGGCGCTGCTGCACAGGGCTGCCCGCGAACTGAGGTGCGGCCTGGATCGCCGCGACGTCCTCGTAGGCGGGGAGCCCGGCACGGTGCGCGAGGAGCTGCTCGAGGGTGATGCCGGCATACCCGGGATCGATCGTCGCCGCCAACTCGGGGAGGACCTCGGCGGGCGTCATCGCCCACCGCAGCATCCCCTGGTCGACCAGCATGCCGATGAGGGTGGCCGTCATCGCCTTGGTGCACGAGCCGACGTGGAAGCGGTCGTCGACTGTCACCAGTCCCGGGGAGCCGAGCTTGCGCACTCCCCTGGCGCACACCTGGATGGCGTCGTTGCGGACGATGGCTCCGGCGAGGGCGGGGAGGGCGTACTTGGCCTGCAGCGCATCGATCTCGACGAAGAACCCCGGCAGGCTGGCGGCCGGCCGGTCCGCTGAGCCGCCGCAGCCGGCGAGGGTGGTGAGGACGGTGAGGATTGTCGCGGCAAGCAGCAGACGCATTGCAGTGGGTCGCGGACGAGGACATGTGGTTGTGGTCATGCTGTTCATTCCTCCGCGGGCATGAGAGCCCGTCATCTGGGTTGTCGTGCGTGTCAACGTGCCTAGGGGTCCGGCCGAAAAGGCCACATCCGGCCGGCCCCCGAGGCGTAGCGGCCGGCTGAGTGCCCTCCAGAGCCATTCTGGCGTGGCCTCGCGGCCTCAGAACGGCTTTTCGGCCGCTCTTCTAGTGTAGCGGTCGCGCCATCCGTGCGCATCGGGCTGGGGGATGGTTCCGGTCCGGCTGCGCGCCGGAGCTATCGGCGCTCCCGTTCCGCCCTGAGACGGAGGGGACATCCGCCTGTGGACCGTGGCGAGGTCCCCGGCCCTGGGGTATACTGGCGCGTGGAGGCACTACGCACATGGGTTGGCCCCGACTCCGGAGACGCTTCTTCCGCCTGTACTGGCGCTTGGCGCTGTCGTACCTCGTGGCCACACTGGTGGCGGTGCTACTGCTCGTGGCTCTGTTCCTGTGGGCCATCGACGCATACGCCAGCGAGGGCATGCGCACCTCGCACACCCTCGCCGCGCAAGCTACCGCCGAGGCCCCCAGGCTGCTGCCGTTCCTCGAGGCAAGCCCCCCCGACATCGATGGGCTGTGTCACCTGCTGATGGACGAGATCGGCGAGCCATACACCTCGGAGCGCGATACGGTCGCGCCGTTTCGGATCAATCTGTACGTGACGATGCCACCGTGGATGTACGTTGCCGTCACCGATCCCCGGGGTGTGGTGCTCACGTGCGCTCCCGGCGGGACCTGGCAGATGGGACGCGCGCTGGCCCCACAGCTCCCGGGCCGCGAGGCCGGCCTCGTGACGTCAGCCCTCGGCGGGAAGAGCGCCTCATGGATCGCGCACCAGCGACCGCGTGGCACGGTGAGCAGTGTCGCGGTCCCGCTGCACGGCAGGGGGGGCCAACTGCGCGGCACGCTGTTCGTGCGGCATCGGGTGCCCTACGAGATGGGGGACGTGTTGCCCGTAGCGCTGCAGTTCGTCGGGCAGTTTGCGGTGCTGCTGCTCGCCATCACGGGGATTGCAGGAGCAGGCATCGGGCTGCTCATCACGCGGCACCTGACGCGGCGCCTGAGCCGGATGGCCGACGCCGCCGACGCGTGGGGCCGGGGGGAGTTCGGGGCCTCGGCCGGCGACCCGACCGCCGACGAGCTGGGCGAGCTGTCACAACGCCTGGATGCGATGGCGCACGAGCTCCAGCAGCTCGTGTCGCTCCAGCAGGAGTTGGCCGCCTCGCGCGAACGCAACCGTCTGGCGCAAGACCTCCACGACACGGTCAAGCAACAGGTATTCGCCTCGGTGATGCTGATGGGCACTGCGCTGTCCCTGATGGAGCACGACGCCGCCGCGGCGCGGTCGGCGCTGAGCGAAGCCGAGCGCCTCGGGACGCAGGTGCAGCACGACCTGACGGCGATCGTGCGTCAGCTTCGCTCTGAGCAGTCCCCGGCCATCGGGCCGAAGACGGAGCTGGACCGGTTCATCGCCGACTGGGCGCGCCAGACAGGGGTCCGCACGGTGACGGACTTGCAGCCCCTGGCCGACCTGGGGCAGCCCGTATGCCAGGTTCTGCTCCGCATCGTCCAGGGAGCGTTGTCGAACGTGGCGCGCCACAGCCGCGCCAGTTACGTCCGCGTCGCACTGGAGCCAGGCCCCGACGCACGAATGCGCCTCGTGATCAGCGATGACGGCTGTGGGTTCGACGCTGCACACATCACCGCGGGTGAGGGCCTCGCGATCATGCGGGAGCGCGCTCAGTCGCTGCCGGGCGGTGTGCTCCGTGTCGACAGTCGCGTCGGCGGGCCGACGCGCGTCGAAGTGGTCTTCCTGCCCGAGGGGAGAGGATAGGCGATGGCCCCGGTACCGGCGGAGACGATCACGGTAGGCATGGTGGACGATCATGCGCTCGTGCGGCGGGGGGTCCGCGCCTTCCTCGAGACCCAGCCGGGCATCGAGGTGGTGGGCGAGGCGGCCTCAGGGGAGGAGGCGGTCACGCTTTGCCGCGAGCACGCGCCGGATGTCATTCTCGTCGACCTCGTGATGCCGGGGCTGGACGGAGTCGAGACGACGCGACTGGTCAAGGACGTGAGCCCCCGCACCCAGGTCATCATCCTGACCTCCTACCACGACAGCGAGCACGTCCTACCCGCAGTGCGCGCCGGCGCGACCTCCTACCTGCTCAAGGATGTCTCGCCGACGGAGCTGGTGCGGGCCGTGCAGCGCGCCGCCCACGGCGAGGTTACGCTGCACCCCGAGGTCGCCATCCACATCGTCCACGGGCTACGCGACAGTGCGACGCAGGCGCCGGCACTGGCGCCCGACCTCAGCGAACGGGAAAGGGAGGTCCTGCGGCTGATCGCCGAGGGGCTCGCGAACGCTGCCATCGGCGAGCGCCTGTTCATCAGCGAGAAGACCGTCAAGTCGCATGTGAGCAACATCCTCAGCAAGCTGCAACTGGCCGACCGGACGCAGGCTGCCGTCTACGCCTGGCGCGAGGGCCTCATGCGGGGCGGTGACGGCGGGAGCGTAGGAGCGTAGGAGCGTAGGAGCGTAGGAGCGTAGGAGCGTA
>CAZIWQ010000036.1:3485-16065 GCA_964542355.1 uncultured Armatimonadia bacterium | reverse complement strand
CGCGAGCGCCAGCCCGACGGCAACCCACAGCAGCGCCACCGGGCCGAGCCAGCACCAGGTGTCCGCCGCCGCCCACACGAGGGCGAAGCCTCCCAGGACCGCCAGCAGCGCGCCGGCAGCAAGGCCCGTTGCCCGCGTCGTGCGCCGGCGGAGGCAGGCCGCGACGGCCCACAGCCCGAGCAGACCGGCAAACACACCGCCGCCGCAGGCAAGCCAGTCCCCGAGGGCCGGGGCGGCCGGCGCTTGCCTCCCGTCCAGCCAGGCCTTGAGGGCCTTGATGACTGTCGTCTCGCCGCCCAGCGACCGGATGAGGCCGGCGGCGCCCCGCAGCACCTGCCGGGGTGAGAGGCCCGCATCGAGAGCGGGCGCCTCCGGATGCTCCAGCACCCACGCGATCACCGTCGAGCTGCCAAGGCCGTGACCGGAGCCCCATGCCCACACACCGGCGTAGGCGGCACCCACGAGCAGCAGGCCGATGCCGGCGACGACACCGGCCCGCCGCACGCGACCGGAGATCGGCCCGACCGAGCGCAGGCCGATGACGAGGGCGCTCACCAGCAGGAAGCCAAGCCCATTGGTCTGCAGCAAGCAGGAGAGGGCCCCGCATGCGGTGACTGCTGCGAGGGCACGCCACGCGCGCGGCCCGGCAAGGTCGGTGCCCAGCGCCAGCGCAAGCCCGCCGACCCCGACGGCGGTGCCGGGCATCCGCACGTGGGCATTGCGCGCGAAGTCAAACCAGGCCGGATTGAGGCCGACGATGAGGCCGATGAGCATGGGCCCTGCGCGGAGGCCGGCCGTCGTAACGGTGTCATCCTGAGGAGTGGGAGTGGCTCCGCAGGAGCCGCCACGACGAAGGATCCCGTCACGGAAACGGGTGCCCTCTGATGCAGGTGATCCTTCGCTGTCCCGCTGCGCGGGACGGCCGCTCAGGATGACAGGGAAGCCCTCGCGTAGGCCGGCCGTCTCGGTCGGCGGGGGCCCTCCGCGTAGGCCGACCGTCTCGGTCGGCGGGAACCCGCCCGTGTCGGGCGAGACGCCCGACCTACGCGTCGCCACGCCCACCAGCCACACGAGGCTGGCGGCCGCGACCGCGGCCAGCAGGGCGTGCAAGACCTGCATCGGGATGAAGGCCCGGGCGTCGGGCGCCACCAGCCGCCACAGGTCATACCAGACGCGTTCCAGCGGCCATGCCAGCAGGTGTCTGCCCTCCCACACCGGCGCCGCGCGCTCGACCCAGCGCGCCCACCGGATCGCGTCGGCGTCGGGTGGGAACAGCACGGGCATGGTAAGGACGTAGGCGGCGAACAGGACGGCGCCCACGAGGCCGGCGGCTGTGAGGGCTCCCGGGGGGCGAGCGCAGCAGCCGGCACGCACAGTCCCCTCCCCCCCGCCGGCGGCACCGGCCCCTGGCTCACTCATCCGAGGTCTCCCGGCGGAGGAACCCGCCTGCGAGGACGGCTACCGCAGTTACCACCACCACGGCCGCCGTCGCGCCGCAAGCCGCCGGAGCCGGCAGTAGTGCGATGCAGACTGCCGCCACTGCGAAGACAACCCCCAGCGCATAGCAGGTGAGGACGGTGGCCACGACGCTGAGGCCGAAGCGGTCGCGAAGCTGGTCGTAGCAGTGGCTGCGGTCGCCGTGGAACAGCGGGCGGTGGTTGAGGCGGCGGCGCGCCATGGCGAGGAGCATATCGCCCACCGGGAGGCCGAGCGCCACGAGGGCGCCGAGGAGCGCCGCGGGCCGGCCGGTTGCCACCGGCTCGGCCGCCAGGAGCACGAGTGCTGCGGCGAGGGCCGAGCCCAGGAACAGGCTTCCGACATCGCCCATGAAGGTGCTCGCGGGGCGGAAGTTGTAGCGCAGGAACCCGCCGCAGGCCCCCGCCAGCCCGAAGCCAAGCAGCGCGGCACCCGTCGCGCCGCTGGCCAGCGCCACGCCTCCCAGTCCGAGCGCGGCGATGGCCGCCACCCCCGCCGCCAGCCCGTCGAGACCGTCGATCATGTTCATCGCATTGGCGTTGCCGACGAACCACAGGACGCAGAAGACGGCGAATGCGCCGTCGAGGGCACTGCTGCGACCGGCGAGGCCGAGGATCACGCCCACGGTGAGCACGGCCACCAGCAGCCCGCCCGCGAACCGGACGCGCGCGGTCAGCCCGACAACATCGTCCATGGCCCCCATCAGGGCCATCGCGCTTGCCCCGGCCAGTGCCACGAGCAGGCCGCGGTGGTCTCCCGGACCGGCGCCCGGCAGCGCGATGGCACAACCCACGAGTGTGGCCGCCCACAGCGCGCTGCCCCCGAAGCGCGGGGTGGCCGCGGCGTGCACCTTCAGCTCCCCCGGCGCATCCACCGCGCCGATGCGTCGCGCGACCCACCTCGATACCGGGGTCAGCGCGAGGGCGACCACCAGCGAGCACAAGAACGCCAGCAGCACAGGTGGTATCACATGCGTCCCCCTACCAAAAGAGCGGCCGGCACCAGAGGGCCAGGGCTACCAGCAACTGGATCAGGATCGCTCCGGCGGCATCCCCCAGCAGGTCGTCGAGCCCCATTCCGCGCCCCGGAACATAGTGCTGGTGGACCTCGTCAACGACGCCATACAGCACGACCCCCCCCACGGTCACCACCGCCAGCCACGAGGCAGGCTGCGCGGGCCAGGTGACCCCCAGGGCCAGCCGGACGAGCAGGCTGAGGCCGGCGAACAGGATCAGGTGGAGGTAGAAGTCCGGGACGCCGGTGGCATCGGCGCGGGCCGTGACCTCCGGGCCGCCGCTCGACAGCCACCAGATGCCACCACAATACGCGGCCACGGCCAGCCACAGTGCCCATTGGAGTGTGCTCATGATGCCAACTCCCATGATAGCCAAGATATCGTCTGCAGGTCAATGGCGCGAGCGCCCCCGCGCGCACCGGGAGTGGTGTATAATGGCCCACAGTGCCCGCTTGGCCGACGAGAGAGGGCAGGGCTTGTTGTTGCCCGGCCCATGGGATGTTGCCAGGGCCGCAGCGCGCGAGCCGCACCTCCGGAGGGTTTGGACATGTCCCGCCAGGTTCCCCGTTGCCGCACTGTGGTCTTTGGCCTCATCACCGTCGGCGCGGTGTTTGCCCCGGTTCTCGCCGGCTGGGGTGCAGGCCTTAAGTCCGCCCCTGATACGCGTCCCGCAGCTACCACCCAGCCGGCCCCGTCTGCCACTGCCGCGGCCCGCGTGTTCTCGGAGGACAGCTACCGCCTGGGTGTGGGGGACGCCGTGATCGTGGACATCCTGGGGGCGCCGGCGCTGTCCGGTCAGTTCGTCGTCGGCTCCGGCGGCACCATCTGGCTGACTGCGATCGGGCAGGTGAGGCTGCGCGGCCTCAGCCTGGCGGCGGCCCGCGAGCTGATCACCCAGAAGGCAAGCAAGTTCGTCCGCCGGCCGCAGGTCACCGTGACCGTTGACGAAGCGGCCTCCGTGCGCAGCATCTACGTCTCCGGTGAGGTGGAGCGCAAGGGGATGCTGTCGCTGCCGTTCCAGGCCAACCTGGCGGACGCCCTGGCGGCCGCCACGCCGACACTGGCGGCAGACCTGCGGCGTGTGCGTCTCACCCACACCGGCCAGCCACCGTTCGAGGTCGACTGCCGCGGCTTCACCGAGGAGGGGCCGCTCGGCACCCGGCAGCGCCTCGAGCACGGGGACACCGTGTTCGTGCCGCGGGGCACCGCCCAGATCACCGTGCTGGGTGAGGTGCAGGCCCCCGGGGCCATCGCCCTGCCGGTGGGGCGCAAGACCACGGTGCTGGAGGCGGTGCGGCTGGCGCTGGGGTTCGCCGCGGGTGCCGACCGCTCGTCGGCAGTGATCTTGCGTGAGGGCCGCGGGCCGGTCGTCGTCGATCTGGGCCGCCTGCTGAAGCAGGGCGCGGTGGCGGAGAACCGCGAGTTGCAGGACGGGGACGTGTTGGTCATCAACCGGGCCGACAGTATCGCGGTCGTGGGCCAGGTGCACAGCCCGGCCGTCGTTGACGCCCCGGGCGGCCTGTCGGTGCTGCAGGCGCTCGCGGGGGCCGGCGGCCCGCTGCCGACCGGCGACCTGCGGCGCGCGCAGATCGTGCGCGGGGGCACGACCATCGCGGTGGACCTACAATCGTTCATCGAGCAAGGGAAGGCCCCGCAGGAGGTGGCGCTGCGGCCGGGCGATGTGCTGCTGGTGCCGGCCGGGGAAGCCTCCAATGTCCTGCTCACCGGCAGCCTGTCCCGCCCCGGGGCTGTCGAGCTGCGAGGGGCCGGGCAACGCGACCTGTTGCGGGCTGTCACGACCGCAGGGATCCTGCCCGCCTCAGACCTGTCCCGTGTCACTGTCTACCGGGGTGAGCAGACGATCGTGCGCAACCTCGAGGCGGTGCTGAAGTCGGGCGATCGGTCCCAGAACCTGGACCTGGTGGGGGGTGACCTCGTCTTCGTCCCTTCGACGACCGCCGGCTCGGTGCTCCTCAGTGGCGCCGTCACCCAGCGCGGCGTCATCGCGATCGAGCGGACGCAGAGCCATGACCTGCTGCGCATCGTCACGGCGGCCGGCCCGCTGCCGGTGGCGGACCTGTCCCGCGTCGCCGTCCATCGGGCGGGGACCGTGCTCGTGCGCGATCTGAAGGCGGCGCTCGAAGCCGGCAAGCTCGAGGAGAACCTGCCGGCCGTCGACGGCGACGTGATCGTCGTCCCGGAGTCCGCCGAGACACTGATCGTCACCGGCGCCGTGCAGAAGGGTGGCGTGACGCGGCTGTTGTCGGCTGAGGAGCGCGACCTCGCCCGCGTCGTCGTGGCCGCCGCCCCCCTGGACTCAGCCGACCTCACGCGCGTCGCCGTCACCCGCGGCGCAGAGAAGCTCATCATCAATGTCAAACGCTACCTCGATGGCGGCGACCCGGCAGGCACACTGACGCTGCGGGCCGACGATGTCGTGACCGTCCCCTCGCAGGAGGTGCAGGTGTTCGTGAGCGGCGCCGTCGGCAAGCCGGGGCCGGTGCGCATCCCGGAGGCGGGGATGCGCGACCTGGCCCGCGCGCTCACCCTCGCCGCCCCCCTGACCAGCGCGGACCTGAGCCGTGTGACCGTGCGGCGCGGCGACAAGACCTTCGTGCGCAACATCAACGCCCATGCCCAGACCGGGCGGGCCGAGGACACGCTGGAGCTGCAGGAGGGCGACTTCGTGCTGGTCCCCTCCGACGAGTGCTCGGTGCTGATCACCGGCGCCGTGACCAAGGGCGGGGCGGCGCAGCTTGTGGGACCCGGGCAACGCGACCTCTTGCATGCGGTCATCGCCGCCGAGCCCGCACCGAATGCCAACCTCGCGCAGGTCTCAGTGCTGCGGGGCGGCGAGAGCCTGGTGCGCGACCTGCGCCAGTACTCGACGAAGCGCGACCCGGCGCAGGCGCTCATGCTGCACGACGGCGACATCGTCCGAGTGCCGGCGTTCACGGAGGCGATCCTGGTGGCCGGCGCCGCCGCGCGCACCGGGGTCATCGGGTACGCGCCGGGCGAACAGGGCAACCTCGCGTACGTGGTGATGGCCAGCGGCCCGACGCCGACGGCCGACCTGCGGCGGGTGCGCGTCTACCGGGCCGGGAAGCCCACCACCTTCGACGTGCACGCCTACCTGTATGCCAGCGACAAGTCGCAGACGACGCAGCTCGAGCCCGGGGACGTGGTCGTGATCCCCTACGGGGGAGAGTCGGCGCTGTTGACCGGGGCGCTCACGCACACCGGTGCCGTGCGCGTCTCCGAGACGGATGAGCGCGACCTGGCGCAGCTCGTGAGCGCCGGTGTTCCCCTCCCGGCGGCGGACCTGAGCCGGGTGGTCGTCTACCGCGGCGAGACCCAGAGCGTCCACGACCTGTCGCCCCTGCAGCGGGGGGGCAAGCTGCCGGGGCGGATCGAGGTCTTGCCGGGCGATCGCGTGTTCGTCCCCGGGCTGGCCCCGATGACAGTGCTCGTCTCCGGGGCGGTGACGCGGTCGGGGGTCGTGGAGCTGCTCACGCCCGAGCAGCGCGACCTCGCTAAGGTCGTCGTCGCGGCGGGGCCGGTGGGGGCGGCCGACCTGTCGCGCGTCACGGTGTTCCGCGGGTCGGAGCCGACGCTGTGGAACGTGAAGGCCTACCTCGAGGGCAAGACCAGCGCCGCCCCCTTCGTGCTGGCGGATGGTGACCGCGTGCTGGTGCCCGAGCTGGGGCCGGCGGGGGTGACGATCGGGGGGCAGGTGGCCCACCAGGGCGTGGTCCCCGACACGCCCGGCGCGGCGCGCGACCTGCTGAGTGTGGTGACGCTGGCCGGCCCGCTCGAGGCGACGGCGGACCTGTCGCAGGTGACCGTCTGGCGTGAGGGTCAGCGCATGGTGCGCGACCTCAAGCGCCTCCGCGAGGAGGCCGACCTGTCGCAGAATCTGCAGCTCGTACCCGGGGACGTCGTGTACGTCCCGGAGGCGACGCAGACCATCGTGCTGATGGGCGAGGTGGCAAAGCCCGGCATGCTCAACCTGCACGGTGTGCGCCAGCGCGACCTCGCGCGCGTGATGTCTGGTGCGGGCTTTTCGCCCGGCGCCGACCTCGAGCGTGTGACGATCTTCCGCCAGGGCGAGCGGCTCGTGAGCAACTACCGCCACCTGATGGAGCAGGGCGACCTGACGCAGAACCTCGTCGTCGAGCCGGGTGACATCATCTATGTGCCGCCCGACACTACCCACGACGTGATGGTGATGGGCGCCGTGGCCCGCAGCGGGCCGGTGAATGTGCGCGAGGAGACCAACCGGCAGGTCCTCAAGATCGTGACGACGATGGGGCCGACGCCCGCGGCCGATCTGGCGAAGATCACGATCTTCCGCGGCGATGAGCAGCCACGCTATGCCAACCTGCAGAAGCTGATGGACGAAGGGGACATGAGCCAGGACCTGCCTGTCCAGCCGGGCGACGTGATCGTCGTCCCGAAGCTCGGGGACCTGTACGTCCTGGGCGGGGTGGGGAAGGCCGGGCCGCTACCGGTGCAGCCGGGGTGGACGGTGATGGACGCCATCGGGGCTGCCGGGGGCACCGCGCACGGGGGCCTCGAGCGCGTGACGGTTCTGCGCTCCGCGGCCGACGGCACCCTCCAGCGGATCGATATCGACTTCGCCACGGTCACCCGGGGTCGGCCGCCGGAGCCCGTGGCGGTCAAGGCCGGTGACATCATCTACGTGCCGTATCCCAAGTCCGGGCGCGGGCTGAGTTGGAGCACGATCCGCGATGGTCTGTTCACCCTGGGCGGCATCCTGAACCTGTTCGACTAGCAGGTATCAGTCGGCCAGCGCGGTGGTCGTCACATCGCGGGGGAAGTCGCCGATGCGGGCGTTCGTGGCCTGGCACAGGATCTCGAGCACGCGCACGACGTCGCACTCATCGACCGCGTCACGCAGGACTTCGACGGCGGCCGCGGGGCTCATCGTCGCGGGGGTTGTTCCGCTGGCTTGCACGCGGAAGATCTTGGGGCGGCCGGTGGGCACGAGCGTCTCGTGGGGGTTGACGAGGGTCTCGTGGAGCTTCTCCCCCGGGCGCAGGCCGATGAAGCGGATCGCCCCGGGGGTATCCGGATCGCGGCCGTGCATACTCAGGATCGTGCGGGCGATGTCGACGATCTTGACGGGCTGGCCCATGTCCAGCACGAACAGCTCGCCGCCCTCGCCGATGGCCCCGGCCTGGAGCACGAGGAAGGCGGCCTCCTCGATGGTCATGAAGAAGCGATCGGCCGCCGGGTCAGTGACGGTGAGGGGCTTGCCCTCCTCGACCAGTTGCCGGAAGATCGGCACGACACTGCCGGCGCTGCCCAGCACGTTCCCGAACCTCACCGCCAGGCAGCGCGTCCCCCCGCCGTTGGCGTGCCGGTCGGCGATGATCCGCTCGCACAGCGCCTTCGTCGCACCCATCACGCAGGTCGGCTCGGTGGCCTTGTCCGTGGAGACCAGGATCAGCCGCTCGACGGCGTGCGCCGCGGCGAGGTCGGCGAGCACGACGGTGCCCAGCACGTTGTTGCGCACTGCCTCGACGGGATTGCACTCCATGAGATAGACGTGCTTGTGGGCCGCGGCGTGGAAGACGACCTCGGGGCGGAAGCGGACGAGCACATCCGCGACCGCGTGGGGGGACGTCACGTTGCAGATCACCGGCTCGAAGCGGATGGCGGGGAACTGGTCGCGCAGCTCGTAGTAGATGCTATGGATGCGGTTCTCGCCGCGCCCGAGCAGGACCACGCGGCCGGGCCGATAGCGGCAGAGCTGACGGGAGATCTCACTACCGATCGAGCCACCGGCCCCGGTCAGCAGGACGGTACGCCCGGACAGGTAGTCGTCACTGAGCGCGAGGTCGGGGCATTCGGCTGAGCGCCCGATCAGGTCGCTCACATCGATGTCGCGCACGCGCGGCAGCGAGGGCTCGCGGTCGATGAGCTCGAGCATGCGGGGGACGGTGCGGACCCTGACGCCGAGGGCGCTTCCCCGCGCCACGAGGTCGTTGAGCTGGGCCTGCGTGGTCGTGGTGGACGCGGCGATGATGTCCTGCACCTGGTGACGCCGGACGATGTCCTCCAGCTCAGTGGCGGTCCCCAACACGCGGTACCCACCCACCACCATGCCCCGCATGCGCGGTGCGTCATCGATGAAGCCCACCACCTCGTAGGGGCTCGCGGGGTCGTGGTGCGCCTGGCCGGCGAGCAGGACGCCCGGCTGGCTGGCGCCGTAGATGAGCACGCGCCGCCGGTCATGGCGCGCCGCGCCGTTGGTGACGTAGAGCCGAGTGCGCAGTGCCCGCCAGCCGAACCGCGAGGCGCCGATCAGCAGGATTGAGAATCCCCACGCCATCGCGATCACACTGCGCGGATAGCCGTAGTCGCCCTGCAGCATCGACACCACCAGCACGATCCCCAGGGTCGCCGTCACACTCAGCACGATTACGTAGACGGCCTCGGAAGACGCGAACTCCCAGATGCGGTTATACAACCCGACCGCATAGGAGATGGCGATCAGCACGGCCGTGACCCACAGCGCGGTGCGGCAGTAGTGGCTCCAGTACTCGGCGGGGATGATGCCTTCGAACCGCAGCCACAGGGCCGCGATGATGCACGCGTTGAACATCGCGGCATCGATGAGGGGGAGCGCCAGTCGCGGCCAGTTGATGGCTCGGTAGAGCATGGTGTCTCCAGCTTACCCCGGCGGTGGCGCAGGTCAAGCAAAACCAGCCGCCACCGCGTTCCGCTACCCAAATGTTGCAGTGCCGTTACCACGGCAGGCCACAGACCCCCGCCGCCGGGCCTCAACCTCTGAGCGAGTCCTGGACGTAGGGCACGAAGCGCTCCACGAAGCGCGCGGTCAGGTCGATGGCTTGTGCCTCATCGGACGGGGTGGGAGTCTCGTGCGCAACGAGGATCAGGCACGAGCTCTTCCCGCCGGCGCGCCCGTTTCGACTGAGCAGGGCGAGGTACTGCTCGATCCAACTGGCACTGGTTCCCCGCGCGTCGGCGAACAGGTAGAGCTCGACCAGCCGTCCCCCCTCGTCCGACTCCGCGGTCACCACGTTGGCCTGGGTCTGCCGCGGCCCTCCGGGGTAGCGGATCGCGGTCGTCGTCTCGCGCACGATCTTCCACCCGCCCGCCACGAGACAGTGCTGCGGGGGATGGAGCCCCTCCCACTTGTTGCTGTAGATCAGGGCGACACTGACCGTCTCGCCGGCCGCGCTGCGATAGGTGCGCTGCACCACCGCATCGCGCGCGAGCGGGGCGACCGCTTTGGGGGTCACCGCCTGCTCCACTCCGCGCCACTGCCCGACCTGCAGTGGCAGCCGGTCGGCCCGGATCTCCGCCACGTCGCCGGACGAGGAGGCGGCGACCACATAGTGGTCCCCCAGCTTGAGCAACAGCGGGAGGGCGAGAGCGACTAGCCAGCGTCGGTAGGCCGTGGACATAGCGACCTCGCTACACACAAGAGCGCGATGAGGGCGATGGCGAACACGACCAGCCCGGTTGCGTCGTGCGAGACGCCACGCGCGGCACGATCGCCGAACGCCTGGCCGAGCAGCAGCGCCAGGTCGATCCGCACGATGTTGGCAAGCACAGCCAGCGGGATGGCTGACAGGAATACGACGACTTTGCGCCACAGGTTGCACTCTGACAGGTATGCCACCAGCGCCCCCCCGGCCATCAGCGCCAGGGCGAACCGCAAGCCACTGCACGGCAGATCGATGAGCAGCTTGAACCCGCTCACGTGGATCTCGGTGCCGGAGACCTCCGTCGGCAGGCCCAGCGCCATCGGGAGCCACGCGGCAGCACGTGTCGCCACCAGCCGCAGCGGGAAGGTCAGGGTATCCAGCGCCCACGACAACGGGATCATGAAGACGAGGAATGCGATGGGAAACAGCAACTCAAGGGCCACTGCACGGCCCCATAGCCACAGGACCAGCCCCCACAGCACCACGATCAGGGACAGCGCGTAGGGATAGTGGATCCCTGTCCAGCTCCCTACGAGGAACAGCGCCGCGCCGAACGCCAGCACCACGAGACCCCAATCTGAGCCCCCGCGCGGCAGCGCCGCCAGCCGCTCGCGTTCTGACCACACCAGGTACAGGGAAACCAGCGGGATGAGGAACCCGCCACCGGAGTAGGGCTCCAGCGGCCACCGGAAGACCATCCAGCGGATGGCGTCCCAGTAGGTGATGGTGAGCAGGACGGCCAGCCCTGCGCCCGGTAGCCACGGCAGGCTCCGCTTCACAAGAGCGTCCGTATGAATCCGTAGTGCCTCCACAGGACAGGGACTTGAGATGGAGACACCCGCTGCCACCACCGGCCGCGGGTGTCGAGATTGCGTTTCAGCACTGGCAGTCTGGCACTGCGCTCGGGCCGATGGGGCCCCCGTCAGGGCGTGATCGGGATCATGGGCGGATGCATCTTGGCCCACTGGCCCTTCGGGACCCACTTGCAGTGCCCATCGAGGAACAGGAAGTTGGAGCCGCCATTGTGGGCCCCGCTATTGCTGCCCGCGGCGTCATTGTACAGCCCGTTGTCGCACATCAGGTTCTGCTCGCTGGGGCTGAGGGTGGTCATCCCGCTGATGTCCAGGGGAGCCGTCGTCGCCGGACAGAGCGGATCCGGCCCGCCACCATACGTGTCCCACTGGGTGCAGAAGGCGTAGCTGACGCGTCCCGCGTCGGCATCGCCCGCGGTCCCCCAGCCACCGGCGGCCTGGGCCGCGGACCGGAACGGGTCGTCCTGGCAGAACCAGATCAGGCCGTTCTTGACGTAGGGCCCCACGGCACGGTAGGTGCGTTGGTAATAGCTAGGGTAGAGCAGATTCTGGTACCACGCGTAGGACCAGTTGGCGCGGCTGGGGCCAAGATCGGGCAGCAGATCATCGCAGTCAGAGGCATACATCATGAACCCAAGACCCAACTGCTTCAGGTTGGACAAGCAGGCGGCTTGCCTGGCCTTCGCGCGTGCGCGCGCAAACACCGGGAAAAGGATAGCGGCCAGGATGGCGATGATGGCGATCACAACCAACAGCTCAATCAGCGTAAACCCCCGTCGCTGTCGCGGGGCCCGGTCCACACGCACTCCCATGCGCACCAACACCTCCCTTTGAGTATGCGAACACCCCTCCGTGACTCGAGCGCTAGTTGCCACCGTCCTTTGTGCGCCGCCGGCGCCACGCCCCCACGCCACCGAGACACAGCAGCACGAGGGCCGCCGATGCCGGCTCGGGATTGGAGTAGCTCTGCTGCAGAATCCAGCCGTCCCCGTCATAGTACTGGAGCTGATTGGTCGGCGTCAGGCTCTGGAAATGGAAGTACGACGCGTCGCCGGGGGCCTCGACCGGGGGTACTGTATCTGTCCAGTACCACACGATCGCGGACTTGCCCATAAGCTCCGGGACGTAGCTGCCGGGTACGTTCGTGTCGACAGGGGTCAGGTACACATGCGACCAGCCAGCAGCCTCAAAGATCGCGACCGGCGCGGAGGGGACGATAATGCCCCACGCGGTCGTGGGGAGCGGGAAATCCGAGGTCCACGGGTTGATGTTGTAGACCGCATCGTAGTAGCTGTCGCTGTAGTTCGTCCCCTTGTAGCTGGTGGGGTCGTTGATCTCGCCGGTGTAGTTCAGCGTGTCACCAGCAGCCACCCCGGCGATGCACACGACCATGGCAATTGCAGTCATCCAGCGCATGAGCCTGTTCCTCCCGGCGCCCTCAGGGCGCCTGCGATGCGGTTCGATACCGGAACCCCGTCCAACTCCTACTCCTCAGGAATAGAATACTCGGGAGCCGGGTGCGTGTCAATACGCTGCTGACGTTTTCCGGGGTCTGACCCGACGAATTCCGTGACAGGGTATCCATCTGGCCAGTGCAGCGCTGAGCTTAAGTCCGCACTGCTGACACAAAATCGGCATCGGGCCCTGAAGTGCACCTGAGATTCGGTCCCTGTCGCTGCGGATCGGCCGGGAACTGCGTGGAAGAAGATGGGCGGGCACCACGCTCAGCCTGCATACCCTCGACCGTCGCCACCTTGACGCGTGGGGGACGCTGGTGTACCCTTCGGCCCGGCCCG
>CAZIWQ010000036.1:0-3385 GCA_964542355.1 uncultured Armatimonadia bacterium | reverse complement strand
AGACAGCATGCCGCGACCGTGTGACCTGTGTGGAGGCGACAGCTTCCGGCGATGGGACGTGCACAACAACATCGATGTGCTCATCTGCGATGCGTGCGGCATGGGCCGCTCCGAGGTCCAGGAGACCTATGCGACGGACATCGAGAGCCGCTATGACGAGGACTACTATAAGGAAATGACCTATGACCGCCGGTGGCGGTTCCGCGTTGGCCGCGCCCGCCGCTGGATTGGCTACCTGAGCGAGCTGCGCCAACCGCCCGGCAGCCTGCTCGACATTGGTTGCTCGATGGGCTACTACCTGCACGCCGCCAGGCAGCTTGGTTGGACGCCGTACGGCACCGACATCTCCCGCCACGCGATCGAGCAGACCAGGCAGCGTGGGTTCGAGGCGTTCTGGTCGGTGCACCCCGATGGCTTCCCCGACTGGCTGCCACCGTTGGATGCCGTCACCGCCGCGCAGGTGGTCGAGCACTTCCAGGATCCCATCGGCTACCTCCGCGCCCTGCGCAACCGCATGGCACCAGGCGGGGTCATGTACATTCAGCTCCCCAACTTCCGCAAGCTCCTCAAGCAAGGGCCGGCCGTGCCGTACGTCGGGCCGCCGGAGCATGCCCAGTTCTTCACCCTCGACACCGCCCGCAAGACCCTCGAGCTTGCCGGCTGGGAGTTGCTCCGGCCACCGAAGATCCGCTGGCGCTATCTCCGGGCGCGGCCGTGGCTGTGGCTCCCCGAGCTCTTGATGGAGAGCCCGCGCGAGGTCATCCGCGACAGTATCACCACCAACGGCATGCTCTCCAACCTCCACCTGTTTGCGCTACGGGCATAGCCTGCTGGTGTCGCAACGCGCGATTGTGGGCACCATCGGATCAGCCGGGGCACCGCGCGCGTTGGGTCAACACCGGCGTCACTGCGGATAGCAGCGTGAGCCGCATTCCACGAACTCCCGAGCCATCGCCTCGATCTTCTCCTGACTGTGCCCGACCGCCTGGGGCGAGGCATACCACTGGGCGATGAAGCCTCCGTTGAAGCGGCCGAACTGCTCGATCAGCCGGCGGGCGTAGGCCCGGACCTCGTCGACACTGCCCCAGACCATGGTCTGCTGGATGTCTACCGGGCACCAGAACGCGATGCGCCCCCCGAAGCGGGCGGCCAGCGCCTCCACCCCCATGTTCTCCTGCTGGTCCATCTGGATGACATCCAGCTCGGCGGCGATGAAGTGATCCAGGAGCGCGGCGATGTGGCCGCAGCTATGCAGGAAGGTCAGCATTCCGCGCTCGTGAGCGTGGTGGTAGACCTTGTGGTAGACCGGTCGCCAGAACTCGGCGAACACCGCCGGCGAGAGCATCGGGCGGTCCTGCAGCCCCCAGTCATCGCAGGACATGATCCCGTGGGCCCCGATCTCCGCGAAGTGGTCGATCGCATCGATGGCGATGCCGGCCAGCCGGTCGAGCAACCGGCGCAGCTCCGCGGGGTGTTCGTAGGGGTCGGTCCAGGCTTCCTGGTGGCCGCGCAGGTACTCCAGCCGATGGATCAGGCTGAGCGGGATGGAGGCCAGCACAAACCGATCCTGCGTGTTGGCCGCGACCGCCTGGCGCGCGGCCGCATAGCGGTCGGGACGCCGGTAGTCCGGCAAGCGCAGGTCGTCGAGCCCGTCGTAGGTGGCGAGGGGGTGGCCGGTGACCTGGCCCATCGTCTTGTCGCCGGGCAACTTGCTCCAGATGCTGCCGAACTCATCTTCCCACTGCGTCTCCGTCTTGATCTTCGGCTGCCAGTCGGGGTCGGGCGAGGGCCCAACGCCGAGGAAGTCGGTGCCGAAGGGGTCGGGCAAGTTCACCGGGATGCGGTCGGGCCCCTCGAACTTCACGGCACGGGTCACGCGTTCACGCGACGTCACAGTGGCACCTCACAGGGTGGTGGGATCGGTAGGCGAGCCCCCTCAGGGGGTCGCGGTCGCCTCCAACAGGCTCCGCCGCGCATGGCGGAACGCCGCCGGATCGAGGTCATAGTCGTCGAAGTCGCGGATCACCAGGTGGGCGATCTCGCGCGCCCGTACCGGGTCGTGCACCGCCAGGGCCCGCAACAGCTCATAGTCCTCGATGCCATCGCGCATCGCCTCGAACCGGATCGAGTCCAGTGGCCCCCCGTCCCCCGGGTACACGATGCAGTTGTCGCCCGGCGGCAGGCACATGCGGTGGCTGTGCACCGGTTCGACATCGACGAACGGCGGGACGCCGCCCCAGTAGTTGTAGCCCCAGTGCAGGAAGCCCGTGCTCTCGTACAGGAAGTTCAGCCAGTGCAGCAGGCGTGTCTTCACGAGATGATAGTCGATGAACCGATTGGCGTACGTCCCCGTGGGGGCCAGACAGGTGTAGAACCACAGCTCATCGCCGGCGCGGACGCGGGAGCGGTAGAACTCGTTGCCCTGGTGCCAGTCTCCGAGCTGGGGCACCCAGATATCCAGGTCGGTCACCTCGTGGCACATGTTGGCCTCGATGGTGCGGAGGCGGGGGGCGTAGCGTTTCAGCGCGGCACTGAGGCAGTTGTGGCTGGCGAAGTTGGCCGCGATCGGCTCGTCGGCGAGATGCTGACAGTAGCAGTCCAGCCAGCCGCGGTGCGCGAGGTGTGCCTGGAGTGCCGGCAAGAGCTGCGCGAGGAAGGCGTTGGCCTCGGCGCTGCCGGCAGCCGCGGTGCCTCGCGCGACCGTCCGGCCCTCGCAGCGGAACACCGTGATGACGAACTCCGGCGTCTCCCACCCGCCCGGCCCGCGACGGCCCAGATGTCCCCCCTCGATGGTCCCGATCACCCCCGCACGCCGGAACAGCTCGATGAAGCGGTCCAACCGCGCGAAGTCGAGACTCAGTCGCCCGTTGTCGTTGCCGAAATCGATCAGCTCGAACAGCGGGGTGATGATCACATTCTGGCGGTGGGCGGCGAGGCTCGCCGCGTAGCTCTCGAGCAGCGACCAGTACGCCTCACTCCACAGGGACACGCTGTGGAAGCGGGCGATGTTCTCCCAGCTCACCCAGTTGGTGACCTGCAAGGTGCGCTCGGCAGGGACCGTGGCGGCGAACACCTGCACGCAGAGGGTTGCGCCGGCATCGCCTTGATCGGTGTGGACCGCGATCGGCCCCGTGTACTGCCCCGGGGGAGTGTCGGGGGGGATGCTGATCTCGATCCAGAGCGGCTGGCATTCGCCCTGGCGCACGCGGCCTCGCCCCTGCGGCAGCAGCGGATCGGGGAAGGCGGCGGGGGCGGTGCGCACCAGGTGCTCCGGCGGGGTGCCCGTCGTGTTGGCTCGCAGGGGGACATAGCCGACCAGGCGGGTACGCGCCCCGCCGAGGGGGAGCTCACCGGTGGCCGACTCGAGCGGCCCGCAGGTGACCTC
>CAZIWQ010000035.1:8243-16130 GCA_964542355.1 uncultured Armatimonadia bacterium | reverse complement strand
GCGGGCTCCATGTCCCGCACGTCGGGCTCCTCTTGAGGACCCCCGCTGGCCTAGCCTCGGCTAACGGCCACACCCGCGGGCCACAGGTGCCCGCCCTGCCGAACGGCACGCTCCCCGCCGTCATTCGCCGTTGCCGACTACACGACTTCCATCGTCGACGGGGGTTTGGCAGCAATGTTGTAGGTGACACTCACCACTCCCGCCACCTCGTTCACCAGGCGCCGGCTCAGGCCAAGCAGCGTATCCCACGGCAGGCACGTCGGGGTCGCGGTGCGGGCATCGATGCTGTCCCAACAGCGGATCTCAATCTGGAACCCAAACTCGCGCCCCCCGGCCTTGATCCCGGTGACGCGGTCCTCGTGCAGGATTGCCATGTACTGGAAGGCCGCCACCCCCGCCAGCTCCGCCTCCGTGATGGCGGTGGCCTGGCGGACGAGGGCCAGCCGCTCGCGGGTGGCCTCGCCGATCACGCGCGCGGCCAGCGCCGGCCCGGGGAAGGGCATGCGGTTGTACGTGGACTCCGGCAGCCCCAGCGCCGCCGCGACCTTACGGACCCCATCCTTGCGCAGTTGCACCAACGGCTCCAGAATCTGATAGCCGAAGGCCGCTTGCGGGTCGATCCCGAGTTGCTCGAACACGTTGTGCTGGCGCTTGATGCCGGCGACCGTCTCATCCACATCCGTCAGGATCGTCCCCTGGAGCAGGTGGCGGGCGCCGCTGTGGCGCACCAGCTCGGCGAATACTCCCTGGTAGAAAGTCTGGGTCACGGCCTCGCGCTTCTCCTCCGGGTCGGTGATGCCGGCCAGGGCGTCGAGGAAGCGGTCGCGGGCATCGATCAGCTCCACCTGCACCCCGAGGCCGGCAAACAGAGCCACGATTTGCTGCGGCTCCCCCTCGCGCATCAGGCCGTTGTCGATGAAGTAGGTCTTGAGCCGCTCCCCCAGTGCGCGGTGGCCGAGCATGGTGACGGCGGAGGAATCGACTCCCCCGGACAGGGCGTTGACGGCAAGGCCTGTGCCGACTGCCGCGGCGATCGCCGCTGCCTGCTCGGCGATGAACTGGTCGGGCTTGAGCTCCTGAACGGTGATCTCACGGATTGCCATCCGATTCGCTCCTCCTGTGATTGGGCGGTCAACGTCTGGCATTAGGCATTAGGCATTAGGCATTGGGCGGACGGCGACGGCGGCAGGGGGCATCAGGGCTATCCGGAGCTCGGCGCAAGGGATGTTGAGTAGCCCCCGGGCGGCCGTCCCGCAGAGCGGGAGCACCAGCGGAAGAGCCTGTCGCTCAAGTCCGGGTCGGCGCCCGCAGGCCGTTCGACCCCTGCCCGCTTGTCGGGCAGGTGAGCGAGACTGAGTGAGCTAGTCGCGAGCTCCCCCTCTCTCACTTCTCCTCTTCGTCCCCGCCGCCGGGCAAGCCCGGCGGCGGGGACGAAGGAGGTTCAGGGGAAAAGCGGCGGGCGCGGCTAGCCCGGGAGTCTCATTCACCTGCGGGACAAGCCCGCAGGGGTCCTGCCTGACGGCGTCACGCCCAACACCGCACTACTCCCGGGGCACCAGCAGGATGTAGTCCAGCCCGACCCCCTCCCCCAGGTTGATGAGGCGCAGGCGGTGCATACCGACCTCAAGCGTCACCGCCTGCCCGCCACCCGCGGCATAGTAGGCCCAGTTGTCCTTCTCGATGCAGAACCCCCCGGTGAGCGGAAGCACCATGTCGTCAAACACTGCGCCGGGTGACTTGCCGTCGAGCGTGAGGGCACGGTGGGGTGGGTTCGGCGCACCCGAGGTGTACCGCAGGTAGATGGCATACTCCCCCGCCGTCTTCACCGGGACCTTCCACTCCAGCCAGTGTCCCTTCGTGCTGTCCCAGTAGCTGATCATCTTGCCGCTGCTGCCGATGCGACTGAACACCTGGACTTTGTCGAGGCCCTGGTCGGCGCAGGCCTCGGCTTCGACCTTGACGAGGCGCTCCGGCTTCACCTGCGCGAGCTCCGCCGGTGGGAGCGACACGCTGATCTCCGCGTGTCCTGTGTTGCCGGCGCGGTCGGTGACGGTAAGCTTGATCGTGCGGCGGCCGATCCCGGTGAAGACATGCGTCACGCTCGCGCCCGGCACCGGCTTGCCGTCTCCGAGATCCCACTCGTAGCGCACCGCATCATTGTCGAGGTCGGTGACGACGGCGCGGTAGGTAGCCGTGGTCACTCCGGGGGTGAGTGCCTGAGGGCCCTCGATGGCGACGACCGGCACCGACGGGTCGACGAGCTCGCCCCAGCCCGGGGAGATCCACGGCCGGCGCTCGGCGGTGACTGTCAGCTCGCCGGGCCCGGTGACCGTCGTGGTGGCGATGCCGTCGGCGACGCGGGGGGCGCTGACCCGGATGCCGCCCTGCTGCCCGCTGACGGCGGCGTCCGCACCGGCGAAGCTGCGGATCAGCGAGGGCAGCTTGCCCACCTGCAGCCGCACCCCGCGGCCGGCGTCGACAGCCCAGTAGCGCAGTGTGGTGTGGAGCTGCCACGGCCGGGGGGCCTGGTTCACACTCAGCACAAAGTAGCCGGCCGGGGCGTTGTCGACCGTGAGGGTGCCCCCCGCGTCGGGCCGGAGCGCTCTGCCGTCCGGGGTGGTCAACTGCGCCACGGTCGCCCAGGACGTTGGCTCTGTGGCGACGAGGCGCACATCGAAGGCGCGGGCCTTGTCGTTGTAGAGCACCAGGCGCACCGACGGCTGGGGTGCCAGCCAAATGCTCTCGCGTTGCAGCAGGTCCATGTTGTGGATGATGTGGGCCGTCCAGCGCAGGTGGGCGATGGAGCCGATCCCATCGCGGAATGCCGCCGCCATCGCCCGCATGGCAATCTCGCCGAACTGCGGGTCACCGCCGAGACGGTACGCAAAGAACAACACCTCGGCGGTCATGTCGTTGTTGGCGGTGTAGCCCGTCATGTTGGGGCAGGAGGTATAGCGGAAGCCATCCACCGCCGGGACCCACATCTCCTTCACCGCCTGCGCGGCGCCGCCGATGACCGCCTCCGCCACGCGCGGATCGGGGATATCACGATAGTATTCCTCGAGGCCGTTGGCCAGCACCCCGAGCATGAAGTTCGCCTCCCCGCGATGGCGCGGGAAGTCAAGGCAATGACCCGGTACCATCTGGCGGTGCCAGCCGCCGCCCGGCGTCTGCCGCTCGAGCGTGCGCTCCACGATGATGCGCGCGGCGTTGAGGTAGTAGGGATCATTCGTCGCTCGATAGGCGGCCATCGTCAGTAGGAGGTGCCAGCCGTTGTCGCGGCAGTTGCCATAGTCGTAGTTGTTGAGGTAGGCCCCATCGTAGTGATCGGCCACCAGGGCGGCGTTGGCGGCGGCGGTCGGGTCGCCGCTGAGTGCGTACCAGTCGCAGAACCCCTCCGTCCAGGTGTGGCTGGGCGTGAACCCCCCGCCCGGGATGCCGTTGCCCTCGTACTGCTCGGTGAAGTACCCGCCGGTGTGACCCATGGAGTGGATCCACTCGCCCCCCAGGCGCGGGCCATGGTGGCAGGTATCCACATCGATCGCATGGCGGGCGGCCTGCTCCCCCAGGAAGTACCAGCGGCGCTCGCCAGTGCGGATGAACTGCATCAGGAAGGCGTGGTGATGGTCGTATTCGCCATTAGCCCAGTTGACCTTGCGCTCGCCCCACTGGTCGCCGAAGTTGAGCATCCCATAGGCCCGTTGGCTGTCACGGGTGCCTGTATAGGCCGTGTAGACGCGGTCGCAGATGCGCTCGTATTCGGGCGAGCGGCCGGCCGTCGCCGGGAGGATGTCGCCGAACACGCCGCTTTGGCAGTAGCGCTCCGGGGTGCAGACGGCGATCAGTGGCTCCTGGAACACAACTGCGGCTTGACGCAGGTTGTCGGTGAGGCCGCCGGTGTGGGGAACCAGGAACAGCTCGTGCTCCTTCTGCACCCCCTGGCGCACCTTGTACTTGCCGCCCATCAGGTAGTAGAACAGCTTGATCTCATCGAGCTTGCTGCAGCCGTCATAGGTACCCGGCGGGAACTCAGGGCACAGGTCCACCCGCAGGCCGTCGGGCCCGACCTGGAACGCCTTGGGGTAGAGCTGCCAGAAGTCACGCACCGCCGTCAGCAGGCCGATGCCGCCGCCGCTGACATCGATCCATCCCTCGGCGCGGCGGGCCCCCGGCTGCGGCGGGGTCACGGTGCACGCGTTGTCCTGCAGTTGGCGCACGCTGACGGCGCCGTCGCCGCTGAGCGTCTTCCCGTCGACCGCGGTCGTCCACCGTCCGGCCGGCCCCGGAATGCTCACTGACAGGCCCGTGAAGCTCGTGAAGTCGGCGCTCTCGTCGTTGCCCCAGGTGTAGGCGAGGCGGAAGCCGGCCTCGCCGGAGTAGAACACGTAGCGGGCGCTGTAGGCCATGAAGGGTGCCTTGCCGGCGGGGTCGCGGTGGTGTCCCACGACCCGGATCGTGATCCGCAGCGGGCCGGACTCCTCCACCTCGATGCGCTCGGGCGCCTGGGCGGTGTCGAAGCCGGCGCCGGCGGCGTTGCGGATCGTCGCCACGACCTGCCGCGGTCCGGTCAGGCTCTCGCTCTCGGCGAACGCGCCATCGCCATTGGTGTCGAGCCGGATGCTCGTCGGCATCCCCGAGCGGGCGCTGTCGAACTGCACCTGCAGCGGGCCGGTCGCCACAGTGAGGCGGGTCCCGTCCCGGGCCAGCGCAAGCGGGCTGGTGAAGGCCTGCGCGCGTACCTGCGAGCCGTACTCGAGGCGGTAGGTAGCGCTCGCACCGGCCAGGGCGCCGCCCTGGAAGCTGACCAGCAGCCACTTGATGCTCCCATCCAGCCAGTAGGCGGTCGCCCGGGTCTGCCGCGGGACTTCATCCCCGGTGGGTGACAGCAGCCGCACGTGCGAGGGATCGCCCAGCTCCCCCCGGGCAAACGGCACCCCGCTGGAGATCGGGGTGGCGGTCACGGCGAAGCCGTAGGGGTTCTCCACCTTCAGCGGGAGCTCGGCCCGTGTGACGCTGCCGGCGAACGGTTGCGCGGGTCGGAAGGTGTACGTCTGGTCGGCGGTTCTGACCACCGTGCCGTCCGGTTTCGGAGCCACGATGCGGAAGCGGTACTGCGCGCCCGGGCGCAGGCCCTCGACGTACATCCGGTGGTTCGCCACCGGCGCGGCTTCCTGCTGGCTGAGCGGCGCCTCCCCCGGGGCCGCCAGCTCCACCGTGCACGCCGCGGGCCACGTCGTGATCCACGTCAGCCGGAGCAGGTCCTTGCCGTCCTGCCGGGCGAAGCCGCTCGCCACCTGCTGGATCTCGAACTTGCGCCCGCGCACGGGAGGCTTCTCGGCCAGCAGCAGGACGTCTTCCGTGATGTGAGAGCCGGCACTGCCGACCTTGAAGGTCAGCTTCTCCCCGCCCTTGAACGCCAGCGGCCGGGTGAGGAAGTGGACACGCTGGCGACGGTCCTCCTCCGCAGCCACGAAGTGACCGACCGGCTTGCCGTCCACGTACAGCCGGTAGGTCTCCACGCCGCCCCCGTCATAGACCACGATGGCCGGGTAGAAGGTGCCGGCGCGCGGGACGGTGACAGTGATACTGCCGTTGGCGCCATACACCGCGTGCCAGCGGTACTCGCTGTCGAAGTAGCGCATGTTGACGAGCTCCGCGGTCGGGCTCTGGATGGCGATGCTGTGCGGGTCGGCCTGCAGCTTCCAGATCAGGTCCAGGCCCTCCGTCGTCGCGAAGTTCTCGTCCGAGGTGATCCCGTCGATGGTGAGCACCACCTTCCTGTCCGAGTCCGGCGGACCGGTCGCAGCAATCGAGCCGGTACTGTCCATGGCAACGTGTGGCTCCCGGGTCTCCGACAGGATGCTGTAGCGGAACGCCGAGCGACCGTTCTCCTGCTTCAGCGGGCCGTCGCTGCACAGGTACAGGATACCGTCGTGGATGGCGACGCGCGGCGTCGGCCAGGGGGCACTGGTACCATCGGGCGCGAACCCCGTGTAGCCGGCCTGGCCCTCGTTGTGCGAGAGCATGACCTCGCATCCCATCCCCTTGCGGCCCGTCTGCGGGTTGTTGTAGGCGTCGAGGTAGATGATGATCTGGGCGTTCTTGAGGACGTACGGCTGCTGGAAGCTGATCGCCCACAGCCAGCGCTGGTGGGCGACATTGGCAAACTGGACGCGCGTGAGCTGCATCGCCGGGAGCGGGCCGGCCGGCTTGTTGAACGTCCCGATGGTCTCCAGTTGCAGGGGAACGGTGGGGTCGATGGCGAGTTTCTCGGCGACTGGCTCAGGGAGCGTGAGGGGTGTGGTGGGCTGCTGGGCGAGGGTCGGCACATCGGCCAGCAGGAGCGTGGCAATCGCCGCGACCGCAGCACCTGCGTGTCTGAGGGCATGGGGCATGGGGGGGCCTCCGGCGCGCGTGATGGGGCATGATGCCTGTTTCGCGTTCCCCCGGCGGTTCCCTTCCCGGCGCGCCCCGGTACGCCGGACACTCCTGTCCGGCAACATCCGCCGCACGCGGTCGTGCGCCCGTGCCTGAACGACCCACGATCCTCCGCGCAAGGAACCAGCAAGAGAATCGCAAGAAACGCTTCCTTGCTTCCCGGTGGCGGGGTATAATGCCGTTGGGTTCTGTGTGATTCATCACTCAACTGCTAGAGGAGGTCTCGACATGCGACGTGGCTTCACCCTGATTGAGCTACTCGTTGTCATCGCTATCATCGCCATCCTGGCAGCCATCCTCTTCCCGGTGTTTGCGCGGGCGAGAGAGAAGGCGCGGCAGGCGAGTTGCTCGAGCAACGTCAAGCAGCTTACCCTGGGCCTGCTGATGTACTGCCAGGACTACGATGAGAAGCTGCCGCACTGCCGCTACCCGGATAGCACCTATAGCCCCTCGCCCTTCACCGGCACTAACACCACCCTGTCCTGGGCCCAGGTGACCTTGCCATACGTCAAGAACCGTCAGATCTTCGTCTGCCCCAGTGACGAGAGGGCGCGGCCGTACTACACCAACGGGGCCACCACGAACATGGAGTGTTGGTCGTATGCCCGCAACTATGGCTACTTCAACGGAACCGGCAAGGCCACGGTGATGGCCGACTGGTCGCTGGGCTCGTTCCAGGAGCCGTCCACCACGATCCTGCTCGGCGAACCGGACAACTGCAACCGCTGCGGCCCCCGCACCGCCAACTGGCCGGCCGATGGTGGCAGCTCGGTCGACACCCAGATGGGTGGCTACCTCGACCCCCGTCACAACGACGGCTTCAACTTCTCGTTCCATGACGGTCATGTCAAGTGGTACAAGTACGGCGGCACGCCGGCGCGGCTGTACTCGATGGAAGTGGACTGAGCCAGCGTCCGCCGTGGCGCATCCTGCCTGACACACGACACTGGGCGGCCCCCTCCAGGGGGCCGCCCAGTGTCGTAACGGCGGCATGTGGCATCGGGCATGTGGCATATGGCAACGGCAACGGCGGCGCGCCATCCCGCCCTGCGGGACGCGCCCACACCGGCAACGCCATTTCTGCCCGGCCTGCACGGTCTCAGGGCGCCACCGGCGCGATCGCACCGATCTGGAACGTGGCCGGGTGCCACAGGCGCGAGCCGCCCTCGCCCCCAAGTATATACAGCTTGCCACCCGCGATCGCGGCCGTCGGCCATGATGTCTGATCCAGCAGCGGATCGGCGCCGCCGAGCGTGTTGCTACGGGTGTCATACACCAGCACGGTCTTCTCGAAGAAGGTCTTCCAGTCGCGGGCCTTCTCCTCGGCCGTATACACGTCGGTGAGACTGCCGTCGAGGTTGTGGGTCTTAGTGTACTTGTAGCCGGCGACGAGGACGATCGTGTGCTCGTCGACGGTGAACACATGATAGGTGTCGAATTGCATGAGCC
>CAZIWQ010000035.1:0-8233 GCA_964542355.1 uncultured Armatimonadia bacterium | reverse complement strand
CGATTGGCGCCGGGGGGCATGTCGGGAACGCGGGTCCAGGCATCGGTCGCCGGGTCGTAGACCCAGTTATCGACGACATTGGTGTAGGCCGGCTCGCCGGGGGCGGGCTGCCGCGGGGCATAGATGCCGCCCAGGACATACAGCTTCCCGCCCGCGGCGGCACCACCGCAGTCGAACCGTGGGGTGCCCGGCAGGTCCGCCAGGCGGCGCCAGCCGGCGGCGAGGTCGGCGGTGTCCAACACCAGCAGCGTCTTGCCGACAGGGGTGCCGTCGCGTCCGACGGCGGAGTGGAAGTCCGCGTCCTTAGCTCCGGGGGCCTTGAAGTAGTCGGCCCCGCCGAACACATAGAGGCGCGTCCCGATCGCGGCCGCACACGCCTCAGTCAGTGGGAACGGCAGGTCGCACGGCAGCCGCTCCCACACCCATTTCCCGTCACTGAGTGTGAGCCGGTACGTCTCGCGGTAGGTGAGTGGCTCCGTGTAGTTGAACCCACCGGTGATGTAGAGCGCCTCGCCAACCACCGCTCCTGCCGCGCCCTGACGCGGAGGGCCGGGGACGTCGGCGATCCGGCTCCAGCCGGCGGCCGGCACGGCCGGGTCGTACAGCAGGCACAGCTTCGTGAAGCCGCTGGATCCCCCATCGAACGCGTCCGGGTAGAGCTGCACGACGTTGCGCGGGGAGCGGGTGAACCCACCGGCCGCGATGACCTTGCCGTCGATCACCCCCATCGCCGCTTCCTGGATGCCACAGGGGTATTCGGGACCTTCGCTCCAGTTGATCTTGAGCATGGGGCGCAGCTCCTTCACGGGCTCTCCGATCGCGCCGGGGAAGGTTCCCAGCAGGGCGGGACAGGCGATCAGGAGCGCAGCAGCAAGCCGCCGCGCGGCAGAGTGGGTGGCTGTGGTGATGCGGAGCCGTGACATGGGATCGGCCACTCCTTCGGCGGGGATGCGGCGTGCGCGGCGCAACGCCAGACGTTGCAGGGCGCGCCACGGGTGCGCCCTGCAACGGCCCGCCTACTTCAACTCAATGAACCCCGCCTTGTCCACATTCCACGTGGCGTGGTTCGTCCCGACCCACAGCACCCACTCGGGCCCGCCGGTCTTGCGCACACTGAGGCTGAACGGGTACCGTGTCAGCTTCGTGAGGTCAAACCCCAGCGACTTGAACGGCACCCGCCACTCCGCCGTCCAGCGCCCCTTGTCAACAACCTTCGCGCCGTACTGGACTCCCTCCGCGGCCTGCTTCACAGCCTCGGGCGGGGCGCCCGCCTCATCGCTCGCGGCAAAGTGGCCGGAGGGATAGCCGCGCAGGATCAGCAGCGGAGCTGCCGGGCCCAACGCCGGGTTCTTGAATGCCAGCTCGACCGCGTCATTACCACCCCAGGTATCGCCCAGCTTCAGCTCAGTGGCCGGGTCGACGGCGTTGTCAATCGCCACGTAGAGGGCGGTCCCGTCGTGGTGGAGCCAGGCTTTGCTCGCGGGCTTGACCTTGGTGCCCGCGAGGTCCTGCTCGATGGCCATCGCCTGCGCGGCGGGCAGTCCGCCCCACTCAGCGGGCTGGAGGTCACCGTCCACCGTGACGGTCGCGGGGAGGCGCGTGACAACGAATACCGGGGGCGGGCCGGGCTTGGCGGCGACCCCGGGTCTCGCCGGCGCCGGGTCCGGCATGCGGACCTCGGTCAGCACCGGCCACGTCACCCGGCTCTCGTCCTGATACAGCCCGATCTTCTCCAGCGGGATGCGCTGGAAGCCGAGCTTCCAGGCCGGGGAGTCCTCGCGCAACTGGAAGTTGTGCTTCTCCGCGTCGACAAAGCGGGGGTCTTCGTTGACGAGGTTGTCCACGAACTTGACGTGCGGCCGGGCCTTGCCCTCGACCTCATCCCAGGTCCCGCCCCACACCACGTTGCGGGCAATCACATTCCCCTTCGGGACCGCGGGCTCGTCGTCCATGTAGGTGAGTAGCTGCGGGAAGCGCGTCCGCCACAGCTCATCCTGGTACGGCATCTCCTCCAGGCGCTGCTTCATGGTGGGCACGGAGGCCGAGGCCCACCCCAACATGCGGGCATCAATGTGGAGGGCGGGCTTGCAGTCCACGAAGATGTTGTTCTCCACCACGTTGTCGCGCCCACCGCCAATGAACGCCGCGCGCGGTACCTGGTAGAACACGTTGCCGTACATCGTCGCCGAGCAGAACATGTCATCCAGATAGACGCCGTTGCAGCCCTTGCTCTGGAACCCGTAGACGTGATGGAAGTAGTTGTGGCGGATCATGTGGCCGCGCATCGTGGGGTTGTAGCCCGCATACATGATGCCGGCGTCGTTGGCGCCGCGCACCACACTGTGCATCTCGTTGAACTCGAACAGGTGGTCATTGCCCCCCCACATGACGGCCATGTGCGGGGCATCGTTGACGAGGCAGTGGGTCATCCGGTTGCCGACACCCTGCATCGACACGGCCGGCTTGCAGATGGGGTTCCAGCGGCCGAAGCGGTAGAAGTGGCAGTTGTCCACATACATTCCGGCGGGGGTCAGCGTCCGGCGGTCCCCGCCGCTGATGGTGATGCCGCCATCCGCCAGGTTGTACAGGTCACAGCCGGCCAGGCCACTCTCCTTGCCATCCATACCCACGCCCCAGGCGCCGGTGTTGCGGATGATGCACCCGGCCACCTGCACGTGGTCGGCGCCCCCGATCGACAGCGCGGTGCCCCGCGTACACTCGAACGACAGGCCGCGCAGCGTCACGTACGAGACTTTGCTCATCCGCACCAGCGTCGGGACCACCGACACCATCACCTGCTCCTGCGCCAGCGGCGCGGGCGGCCAGAAGTACAGCTTGCCGCGGTCGCGGTCCACGACCCACTCGCCGGGCTGATCCAGCTCGGGCAAGAGGTTGTAGGCGTAGTAGTACATCCCCTTGCGGAAACCGAAGGCATGCACCGGCTTGGGCTCGAGGGCAAGGACGCGCTTGTCGGTGTCGATGCTGGCGACCTTCAGGCGCTGGTCGGCCCAGTCCCAGAACCAATACCCGTGGAGCATGATGTCCTTCTCACCGACCCAGCGCACGGGGCGGTCGCCCTCATAGGTGAAGATGCCCTCCATGCAGCCCTTGGTGCCGCGGATGTCCTGCACGGTGGGGCCGAGCACCTGGGGGATCGTCACAAAGCCAGTGTTCGGCCAGCGCGCCAGCGTCATCGGCTCGTTGCCGAAGAATACCTCGAGACCCGGCGCGGAGGCCCCCCAGGTCTGCCCGGCGTCCATCTTGCCGAGGTCGGCGATCCCTTGCGCCTTCAGGTCGGCCTGGAAGACGTTCCCTCGTGCCGTCTCGTCCATGCGCTTGAGCACGGCCGGGTCAGTCACCGGCTCCCACCCGCGGACCACGCGGCCCCCGAGCAGGCGGGTGTCCTTCGCCGCGCGCGCGCGGTACGTGATCGGGCACTGCGGTGTCCCACTGTCCTCCGCCCCCAGCTCAAACGTCGCCGCCAGCTCGTACACCCCCGGCTGCAGCTCGACGGTGATGCCACCGGCCGGCAGCGGCCCGGCGGTCTTCAGCTTTCGGATCTCGTCGCGGGCGCGCGTCAGGGTGGCGAAGGGCCCATCGGTCCTGGCGGCAGTCGGCACCGCCAGCTTGCCCGACCATGCGTCATTCCCGTCTGTCGCGACGTACAGCATCATGGGACTCACCTTGACCTCGGCTCCGTGTACCGGGCTGCACAGCACGGCAGCCAGCGCGGGCAGCCATCGCAGGGTTCTCATCTTGGGTTGCCTCCTGAGTGATGCAGATCACGGATGATTCAGCACGGGTGGGGCAAGCCCCTCCTGCCACTGCTACGAGGGACGGGGGATGGCGCCGCCGCCCGGCGGAAAGCCACGAGGGGCGCGCCGCTGAAAGTGGCGCGCCCCTCGTGCTCGAACACGGTCGCGAGCGGATCATGCTGTCGTCTCGTCGTGACGCTACTGTGCCGCGCCGCTCCAATACCGGTTCAGGCCAAACGTGGTGCTTCCGTAGTAGTCCACGTTGGGCTTGATGGCCTTGACGTGCCCATCGCAGAACGCGACGTCGGCGGTCTCGTTGTGGCACGGCCACAGGTGGCCGCGACAGCCGCCCCAGGCGTCACCGTGGATGTATGGCCCGTAGACCGCGCATGTCCGGCTCCCGAGCGACCCGCCGCTCGAGTCGCCGGCGCAGTCCACGATCAGGAACTTCTCGGCCGGGATGACGATGGTGGAGGAGTTGAAGCCATAGTAGTTGCCGCCGGAGTCGCCACTGGTGGCATAGCGGTTAGGGCCGTAGTAGTACTGGCTGCTGGGGCACAAGTACACCTGCCGGTTCTTGAGGTACGGCTGGATCACATCATACCAGCCGTAGCGGGCGATGGCCGTGTTGCCGGTGAGAAACCCCGGGAACCACTCGTCATAGTCCTGGGCGTACATCAGGTAGCCGAGCGCCAACTGCTTGAGGTTGGACTGACAGCTCGCCTGGCGCGCCTTCTCGCGCGCGCGGGCGAACACCGGGAAGAGGATTGCGGCCAGAATCGCGATGATCGCGATCACGACTAGCAGCTCAATCAGGGTGAAGCCACGACGCGTCATGACACTTGCCTCCTTGATGCAGTACTGATGAAAACCAGAGAACAGGACTCCAATGTTTGCCATTCGTCACTATACCCTAACACGCCTGCTGCCACGCGCGACTGATGCCCGCCCCGGGAAGCGCAGCCGCCGCCGACAATGGTGTCGGCGGCGGCTGCGCTCGCTCCTACCACGGCGACGGCGGAACGGCACACGGCACGGCGGCGCGGTACAGGCCCGCGCCCTACAGCGACAGCGGCGACGGCGACGACAAACGGCTCGCGGTCTGGGGACCGCACGGCTGGGGCTCAGCTCCCCTGCCTTACTCCTGCTCGATGCTCAAGAGCGAGTCTGCTGTGGCCGAGTCGATCGCCGAGGGCTTCAGCCACTTGGCGTGCCCGTCGACGAAGCCGTAGTTGCACCCATCGTTGTGACGTGTGGCCCAGGTGTCGGTCGGCACCCAACCCCGGTCGTTGGTCGCCTGGGTAATGTCATCCTCATTGCCGGTGCTCTCGATGAGGAAGATGACGCTCGACGGGTCGCCGATGGCGGCCAGCGCCTGGTTCTCCGGCGGCGACGGCGCGCCGGCATCCTGATGGGCGTCGTTGATCGCGTAGCTGGCGTTCTGGCCGTCGTCATTGTAGCTGCCGTCAAAGCGCGGGTCGGTGGGACGATGGCTGGGGCAGATGAAGAGCTGGACGTTCCTCACGTAGGGGAGGATCACACCCCGCCAGCTTCCGTCAACCCCCGCGGTGTTCCCGTCGCCGCCGTAGTTGTAGTCCTCCGTCGGCAGCAGCTCGTCATAGTCCTGCGCGTACATACTGACGGCGATCGTCAGTTGCTTGATGTTGCTCAAGCAACTTGTCTGCCTGGCCTTCTCGCGTGCTCTGGCAAACACCGGGAAGAGGATCGCCGCCAGGATCGCGATGATGGCGATGACGACCAACAACTCGATGAGCGTGAAACCCCGACGCGTCATGAGACTCGCCCCTTGGTAAGCTCGAAAACGACGGATGAGTACGCTTTCTCCAGGTATACCCCATCTGGAGGGGTGCCAGACACTGCCTGCCAACTGCGGGCTCTTCTGCGGGCGGACGCGGACTCCCCCCCACGCCGTCACGGGGTGCCGTCTCGCACCCGATGGCGCCCCGCGGACACGGCGCGGCGGCACGGTCCCCGCTACCGGCATTGGCGTCCCGGCTACCCCTTGTTCGACGCAGGGATTGCGGACACCTGCTACAAACCGTGTGCGGCTCACCGAGTTCCGTCAGACACCGGGGGACCTGTCGCTCACTCATCGACCGAGGCCTGTCGGCAAGGGCAGAGCGCTCGCCCCCTCTCCGCCCAACAAGGAGGTGCCTGCGTCCCTCCCGGCCAACCTGCCTCCCCGATGGGGGTCAGATGCAATGTCCGGGACGAGTGCGCGGTGGGCGCGGAAGTCGGCGCCGACAGCACACACGGGTCCCCCCGGACCTCACAGGAGGCCGGTAGCATGCAACTCAAGCACGTCGTCATCGGCGGACCGTGCGATGAACAACCGTGGCGCGGCATCCCGGGAGTTGAGGTCAGCCCGCGCGGACGCCTGTTCGTCTCCTGGTTTTCGGGCGGGCCCCGCGAGCCCGACGAAGCCAACCGCGTCTACCTGCAGACCAGCGACGACGGCGGACAGACCTTCACCGCGCCGATCGTCATGAGCGACCCGCCCGGTGGCACCCGCGCCTTCGACCCGTGCCTGTGGCGCGACCCACGCGGGCGGCTGTGGTACCTCTACAATGTGAGCAGCCTCACGCCGCTCGCCCACGGGGTCTGGGCCCAATGCTGCGCGGATCCCGCCGCGACACCACTGCAGTGGTCCGCGCCGCGCCGCCTCGGCTTCGACGTTCCCTTCGCGTTCCGCATCAACAAGCCGACCGTGCTAAGCACTGGCGAGTGGCTCCTCCCCGTCACGTGGGCCCCCGAGGCCACCGGCGACTGGTTCACCGGTGACACGCAACTGCAGGGCTGTGCCATCTCGGTGGACGAGGGTGCGACCTGGCGCCTGCACGGGGCCGTCAAGGCGCCGCCGTGGGCCCTCGAGTGCATGTTCATCGAGCGCTGCGACGGCGAGGTGGTCATGTACATGCGGTGCGGCGCCGGGGTCATCTGGGAGAGCCGCTCGCGCGACCGCGGCCGCACCTGGAGCGAGGGCCGGGCCACCACGATCACGAACCCCGGCTCACGCTTCTTCATCCGCGCGCTCGCGAGCGGCCGCTGGCTGCTGATCAACAGCCCCGACCCCGCGGCACGCACCGGTCTCGTGGCGCACCTCTCGGCGGACGAAGGGGTGACGTGGTCCCCGCCGCTGATGCTCGACGAGCGCACCGAGGTGAGCTACCCGGATGCCTGTCAGAGCGCGGAGGGTGTCATCTACGCCGTGCACGACCGCGAGCGCCATGGCGCGATGGAGGTCCTGCTCTCGGTGTTTGAGGAGGCGGATGTGCCCGGGGCGTAGCACCGAAGCGAACCTCACCCCCCGGCCCCCTCTCCGTTCCGGCGAGGGGGTGTCATCAGGTGGGTGCCCAGTGTCGCTCACCCTGTGCTGATGGGAGCACAGGACAGGGATGGCTTGCCCTGCGCCGTGCGCCGCTCACCCCTCTCCGGCACGGAGAGGGGCTGGGGGTGAGGCGGACATGCCGTGCGCCGTTCCCCCCTTCGGGTCGGTGGCGGCGCACCGTGTCGCTACTGCCCCCCGAACAGCTCCACTTCCCGCACCCACATGAGCTGCGGGCGCGCGCGCGGGCCCCTCCCCGCCGGCTGCAGCAGACGAAACACCGGCGCGGTCACCGCGTGCTCGAACGCCACCACCGTCTCGTGCTCGTCCGCGGCCGGCGTCGCCGTCGCGATGGTCCGCCAGCCCTCCCCCTCCCGCACCTGCACCTGCACCTCCTGCGACGTCTGTGCGGTCCCGCCATCGAGGCTCCAGTAGATGGTGGCACGTGTCAGTGTCGTCGGGGCGGGGAAGCGCAGGTCGATCCAGTGCGGCCGGTCGCTCTCGGCCGATGCCCAGGCCTCATCGGTCCAGTGGGCGTCGGCGGCCACGTGCACGATGCCATCATTGATCGGCGCAGCCTGGTAGCCGCCGTAGGAGCTGTCGACCGTCACCTGCGCCTCGCGGGCGAGGTTGCCCTTGCGGCGCGGGTCCTCCATCACCGCCGCCGAGTCAAACCACGCGGTGCCCGCCTTGTTGCGCAGCAGCAGGTAGACGTTGACATTGCGGATTGGCTTCGCGGGCTCGATGACCATCTCGGCCACCTGCCAGTTTGTCGTGCCGGTCTGAAACTGGTGAATGGTGCCGTACTTGGGCGTGCCATCCGTGTAGTAGATGTCCACGTAGAGCGCATACTCCCGCGACGGGGTACCCGCCACATCGCGCCCACGGCTGGCGGCACGGATCAGGATCGGCACCGGGCGCTGCTGGTTGAGAGTGACGGTCTGGCTCATGGAGCTCTGGGCGTTCGCAACCGGGTTGTCCACGCGCACCGACGCGTGTCCGGTGTGGAAGACCGTGGCGTCGATGGTGCGGTTGGGCGACCCGGACCACCCGACGAGGTCGGTCTCAAACCCGGGGTTGCGCAGGAGGTTGGCCTCCGGCGGGATGTGGAGGAACATGCGCGAGGCACTCG
>CAZIWQ010000034.1:5139-16262 GCA_964542355.1 uncultured Armatimonadia bacterium | reverse complement strand
GCGCGAAGCGCCGACTGCGTCCGCGGGGGAACGACACCGTCTGACGGCGGAGGGCCACGCTTCCCGGCACCCACCTACTGACACCCCCTCTCCGGCACGGAGAGGGGGCCGGGGGGTGAGGCGGGGACGGCACACGACACGGCCACCCCGGCGGGGGATCAACCCCCGCCCTACAGACGACACGACATGCCTGGCGCGGAAGCCTGCCCCACCCCCTACTGCGCAGCCTCGGGACGGAGCATCTCATCCACGGTCACGCACCGGTAGCCCTCGGACTTCAGGAACGCGAGGATGTCGGGGAGGGCCTGCGGGGTCGCCGGGAACCCGTCGTGCAGCAGGATGATGTCCCCGCTCCTCACCGCACTACGGACGCGGCGCACAACTTCGCGGGGCCGCACATTGCCGGTATCCCCTGAGTGGAGCGACCAGAGCACCATCGTCTGCTTGAGCTTGTCCGCAACGCCGTCCACGGCCTCATTGTGGAACCCATACGGAGGCCTCAGCAGGCACGGCCGCACTCCGGTGAGGGTGCCGATCACGTCGGCACCCTTCGTGATCTGCGCCGCAATCGCCCGGCGGTCGCGCAAGCGGTTCAGCTCGAGATGATCGTAGGTGTGGTTGGCGACCAGGTGACCGGCCGCGACCTCCGCCCGCACCAAGTCCGGGTACTGTTCCGCCATCTTCCCCACGACGAAGAACGTCGCGGTGACCCCGTACTCCTTCAGTGTCGCCAGCAGGCGGGGAGTGTAGCCCGGGTGGGGCCCGTCATCGATGGTGATGGCGACTTCCCGGCGGTCGCGTGGTCCGTGGGATAGCTTGCGGATCGCGAAGCTCGCGGGATGCACTGGGGCGGGAGGGGGGGCGGGGTTCGGCGTTACGGCGGGCGCCGGCGCTGAGGGCACAGCAGCAGCCGGCACGACGGCCGCCGCGGCGGGGGGCGGCAGGACGGGCGTCGGCACGACGCTCGCACTCGGCACAGCCGCCGATCGGCACCCGCTCAGCGTCAGCAGGGACGCGAGCAGCACGCAGCCGAGCGCTGCGCCTCCCACTCGTGCTCTGCAAACAGCACACGCGATGCGCACCGCTGACAAGGCCAAACGCTGGCTCAATGCTCACTCCCCCCTGACCCTGAGGGTTCCGCCGTCAGCGTCCAGGATAGCACGGCAAGGGCGGGACGACAAGACGGCAAGAGCGTGGGAGAACGGCGAACGGCGGCACGTGGCATTCGGCATTGGGCATGTGGCACTGGGCTGACGGCCAACGGCGACGGCGGTCATCCAGTCATTGCTGCTCCTACGCTCCTACGCTCCTACGCTCCCGCCGTTCCCCCCCGCCGTTCAGGCAGGTTGCGGCTCACCACGGGGCGAAGTGGCTCGCATCAGGGAGGTGACGAGGAGACGGACTGCCAGCCAGCCGCGTGTGCGCAAGCCGCGCACGGCCCCCGGGTGGCTCCCCCGCGAGGCCCCGATCAGCTACCAGGGGGCGCAGGCCCAGTCTCCACACCCATGGGCATCTCAGTTGGCATGTGCGGGGTGGGGTCGTTCGCCGAGTGCTTCATCCCGCTCTTCAAGGCACACCCGCTGGTCGATGAGGTCATCCTGTGCGACCTGGATGCCGACAAGCTCCGCGCCAAGTCGGAGAAGTTCGACATCCCCGCGACCTGCCCATCTCTGGATGCACTGTGCCAGACCGAGGTGGATGCCGTGGCGATCATCACCCAGCACTGGCTGCATGCGCCGCAGGCCGTGCAGGCCATGCAGGCCGGGAAGCATGTCTATTCCGCCGTGCCGGCCGCCCACAGCATGGAAGAGCTGACCGACCTGGTGCACGCTGTCGAGACCACCGGACGCGTCTACATGATCGGCGAGACCAGCTACTACTACCCCTGCGCCATCTACTGCCGCGACCGCTACGCACGAGGTGACTTCGGCCGCGTGGTCTATGCCGAGGCCGAGTACTACCACGACTGGGACCACGGCCTGTACGATGTAGCGCGCTGGCGCGGGGGGGACAACTGGCGCGAGCTCGCCGGCGGCCCACCGATGTACTATCCCACCCACTCCACCAGCCTGGTGATCTCGGTCACCGGCGCGCACATGACCCATGTGTCGTGCCACGGCTTTGTGGATGACCACGAGGACGGCCTCTATGGGGAGGAGGCCAACATCTGGGGGAACCTGTTCAGCAACGAGACGGCCCTGTTTTGGATGTCGGATGGGACTGCCTGCCGCATCAATGAGTTCCGCCGGATCGGGCACCCTGGCACCGTCGGGATGAGCATGTACGGGACCCTCGGCAGCTACGAGGAGCAGGCCAACGCGCAGGTGTGGGTGACCAAGCAGCGGGCGGAGACCACGGACCTGAGTGACCTGCTCGCCTGTGTCGGTATCCCGGCGAGTCAGGTGGCAGGCCCGATGGCGAAGGTCACCTCCGCCGACGGCACCCACTGCAGCGTCTCACGGGTGCATCCGGTGGCGCGCCTGCCGCGTGAGTTCATCGGTCTGCCCAACGGGCACAACGGCTCGCACCAGTTCCTGGTCGATGACTTCGTGCGGGCGTGCGTGGAGGGGACGGTGCCGCCCAACAACGTGTGGCAGGCCGCGCGCTACATGGCACCCGGGCTGGTCGCCCACGAGTCAGCGCGGCGCGGGGGTGAATGCCTGCCGGTGCCCGACTTCGGCAACCCGCCAACCGGCTGAGTGGCGGGCGGCTGGGGGTCCGGCCGAAAAGGCCACTTCCGGCCGGCCCCCGAGATGTAACGGCCGGCTGAGTGCCCTCCAGAGCCATTCTGGGGTGGCTTCGCGGCCTCAGAACGACTTTTCGGCCGCTCGGCTACGGGGTGACCAGGGCCGGCGCGATGCCATGGATCGTGGCCGACGAGAGCCACTTGGCGTGGCCATCGGCATAGGCGAGGTTGGAGCCGCCGGTGCGGCGCCCTGTGATGTTTGCATCGATGTGTGGCTTCGTCACCGCACGGGAAGACTCCTGCCCAGAAGCACAAGGTGAGTGCACATCAAGGTGCAACGGGTACGGCGGCCGGTGCGCCGCTGCCCCCGGGAATGGAGGAAAGGCCATGGCCAGATCGGTGCTCGCGCTGAGCTGTCTCATGCTGGTTGTCGCGCCGCTGGTGACGATGGTGGGTGGCTGCAAGGAGGGGGGGACGTACCTGTTCAGCACCGCGGACGAGATCAAGCTCGGACAGGAGGCAGCGGCCGAGTTCGAGGTTACGAACCCGATCTCGCGGGACGCGCGGATCACCAGCGTCGTCAGCGGCATTGGGGCGAAGCTTGCCCAGGTCACCGGGGGGCCGAAGTACCCCTACACGTTCCGGGTGATTGACTCCAATACGGTGAATGCGGTCGCCTTCCCGGGTGGGCGCATCTACATGTACCGGGGGCTCTATGACAAGCTTGGCGGCGACCGCGACATGGTGGCCTGGGTCCTCGGACATGAGATCACCCATGTGGCGCTCCAGCACTCGGCCAAACGCATCGAGCGGGAGATGGGTGTGGCGGCCATCGCCCAGGCCCTGTTGGGCAAGGGGAGCGCAGCCCAGGTCGCCAATGTCGTTAGCTCGCTCATGTTCCAGGACTACGGTCGCGACAAGGAGCTGCAGGCCGATCAGTACGGGCTGCTCTACGCCGCCAGGGCCGGCTATGACCCGACCGCGGCGCTCGCCGTCCTCAAGGTGTTCCAGTCACTGGGCGGCAACAGCGACCCGAGCAAGCTGGAGCTGTTGTTCATGAGCCATCCGGGCGACAACACCCGGATCAACCAGATCAAGGCGCTCTGTGCGCAGAACGGCTACCGCGGGAAGTACTATCCGTAGGCCCGCGTCGCGGACCCGGCCCTGGTTGCCCCGGGACGCGCGCACCGATGAGCCGGTCGGGGCTCGTGGTAGGTCCTCCCTGACGCGCGAGCTCGCACGCTACGCACACCATCGCCGGGGGGTTACATGGCGGACCTTCCCCGCCTCATCCATGTCGTCAGTGTCGGCGCCGAGGGCCTGCTCGACCAGGTCATTGCCCTCACCACCGGCCTGGCACGGTTCCGTAATGAGCCGTATGTGGTCGGACCATTGCCCCGCCGGGCGCGCGAGGACCTGTCCCGCAACGGGGTGCGCTGGGTCAACCTGCAACTGCCCGCGGGGGACACCCGGCGAGGGCGCACGCAAGCGGCGGGCGCGCTGGCGCGCTTCCTCGGCGCCACCGTGCCGACCATCGTCCATGCCCACGGCCTGGCGGCATGCGCCGCCGCGTCAGTGGCCGTGCGTCGTCTCGCCGCCACTGTTCCGCTGGTGTGCAGCCCGCATGCGGACGGGGCCCTGCGTGTCGCGGGGCGGACGGCCCACCTCCTGCGCGACCTCACCTGGGGGCGCGTCCTGAGGTGCTGTGGGGCGCTGATCGTCGCCTCGGAGGCGGAGCGACAGCTCGTCGCGGGGCTCGTGACGCCCGAGCGCGTCGCGCTGGTGCCGCCCGGTGTCGAGCGGCGCGGGGCCAGCCGCGTGTTCGACGTGGGCCTCAAGCGCCGGCGCGTCGGCCTCCACCAGGACGCCGCCGTCGTGATCACCGACAACCCGCTCGTGATCGGTTCCACCCTCGAGGGTTTCCTGTGCGCCGCGGCCCGTGTGAGCGAGCAGGTCGCCAATGTCGAGTTCGCGATCCTGGGTGACGGCCCCGATGTCGCGGCGATCAAGGCGCAGGCCCACGCCCTCGGCCTGTCCGGCAACACGGTGTTTCTCGGCGACCGCCATGATGCGATGGATATCGTCGCCGCCTCCAACGTTGTCGCCGTGCTGCAGGACGAGCCGGCCGGCACGATGCAGGCACTGGAGGCCCTCGCCCGCGATGTCCGCGTGGTCGTCAACGATCTCCCGGGCCTGCGGGAGACCTTCGCGGGGGTCTCCGGCGTGCCGGTGGCCGCAGTCGGCGACCCTGCCGCCTTCGCCGCAGCACTGTGCGATCAGCTCGAGGGCATGTCGACGGAGGAAGACGGCATCAAGACGGGCGAGGACGTGTCCTGGGGGGTGAGTGAGGTACTGGCCTCGGAGGACGAGTTTGACCTGGACCGCCCCGGGCTCACCCCGCGGGATCGCAGCTACCAGGCCGCCACGGACATCGACAACCTCCTCGACAGTCACTCGCTCGAGCAGATGGCGACACTGACGCTGGAGGTCTACGGCAGGCTGCTTGAGGGGCGTGAGGAGGGGTAGGGCAGTCAGACCGGTACGCCCGACATTCATGCCGGACAGGAGTGTCCGGCGTACCGGCTCCCACGTCATGCCGGACAGGAGTGTCCGGCGTACCGGCTCCCACGTCATGCCGGACAGGGGCGTCCGGCGGACCGCTAGTTGACCGGCCCCCCCCAGTTCTGCTGCGCGCCACTGGTGGGGGTCGCCACGGCCTCCGGTGCCCACTCGTGGGCCTGCAGCTCGCTCTCTTCGTCACGCTCGCCCCACTGGTAGCGCCACAGGACCTTGATGGGCTTGTCACTGCGGGGGAGCTTGACGAATTCGTAGGCCCGCGAGTAGCCCGCGCTCAGCGGATACGAGCCTGAGACTCGCTCCTTGACGCGCACCTCCAGCACATCCTCCGCCTCGCGGTACTTGAGAACCCAGACCTCCATCGTGCCCGGGCCTTCCGAGCTGAGCGAAGTGAACGCTCCGAAGACCATCTGTGTTTCGAAGTTGACGACCGGCGGGTCCTCACCCTGCCCCCACACCTGCTTCCACGACTGTTCGTCCTTGACCACGAAGGCCTTGGGCGCCCGGGCGGTGCGCGCCTGGAGGCATGCCGGGTGCGGCTGTGAGAGGTCGGCGGCGGCGACGTGGCGGATCACCGTCGGGCTCTTCGGCACCGCAGCACACCCCCCCACTCCCCCGAGCAGGCAGGGGACGAGCAGGACGCACAGGAGTGACATCGTCGCAACGAGCCTCGAGAGCTGCCTCATCGATCGCGGATCTCCGCCTGGAGCTTGTCGGCGAGGTACTCGGAGATGGCAGTCATCGCCGCGTCCAGCTCCTGGTCTGTGAGCGTACGGTCGGCAGCGCGGAAGGTCAGCCGGAAGGCCAGGGACTTGCGGCCGGCTCCCAGGCGCTCGGGGTCGGCATACAGGTCGAACGCCGCGACCTGCCACAGGGCCTCGCCGCCTGCCGCGCGGATCGCGGCGGCGATGGCGGCCGCCGCATGGGCGTCGTCATCGGCGACGACCAGGGCGATGTCGCGCAGCGCCGCCGGGTAGCGCGGGAGCGGGTCATACTCGCGGTAGGTGTCGGCGTTGGCGAGCAGGCCATCCCAGTCGAACTCGAACAGGTAGGTCTTCGCCGGCAGATCGTAGGCCTCCTGCACACTCGCCGCCACCTCGCCCAGCACGCCGAGGGTGGCGCCCGCGACGCGCAGCTCAGCACACCGTCCGCCATGGAACGTGGGGTGGGTGGCGCGCGCATATTCCACCCCACGCACGTGGAGGCCGTCACACAACTGCTCGGCGATCCCCTTCAACCAGTAGTAGTCGACGACGGCGCTCTCCGGCGGGAGGTTCCAACTCGAGGTGAGCGGCGCCCCCATGAGGATGCCGCCGACGCGCATCCGCTCCGCGGGCAGCTCACCGTCGCCACGCGGAACGTAGACGCGGCTGAGCTCGTAGAGGGCCACATCCAGCACGCGCTGGCGCACGTTCACACTGCAGGCATTGAGCAATGACGGCGTCAGCGTCGTCCGCAGATGCGACATGTCCGCGGCCACCGGCAGCAAGAGCCGCAGGGCGTGGCGTTCGGGTGCGTCGGGCGCGAACCCACAGCGGTCGAGGTCGGCCTGGCCCATGAACGAGAAGCTGATACTCTCGTTCAGCCCGCACTCACGCAAGAGCTCGCCGGTGCGACGCTCCGCCCGCTGCCGGGCGGTGAGCAGCCCGCTCGCCTGCAGGCGGCCCGGTACGGTCGTGGGGATGCTGTTGTAGCCGTGGACGATGGCGACCTCCTCGATCAGGTCGACCTCGCGCTCGACGTCGGGGCGGAACGTCGGCACCCGCACCCGCAGTGGCTCGCCGGCCGTGACCCCCATTCCGAGCCGCGACAGGCAATCGCTCATGTGCTCCGGCGACAGGTCGGTTCCCAGCAGCGCGTTGCAGCGTCCGGGGCGCAGCGACACCTCGCGCGGCTCGAACGGCTGCTGGCGCACGTCCATCGCCACTTGGTCCGCGACCCCGCCGGCGGCCTCGAGGATCAGCGTGGCCGCTCGCGCCAGCGCCGGCAGCGTCTTGTTCGGGTCCACGTAGCGCTCGAAGCGGTAGGAGGCCTCCGAGCCCTTGCCGTGGCGCTGCGCGGAGCGCCGGATCGTCGTGGGGTCGAAGTGCGCCGACTCCAACAGCACGCTCCTGGTTCGCGCGCCGACCTCGGTCTCCAGCCCCCCCATGATGCCGGCCAGCGCAACCGGCCCCATCTCATCGCAGATCACCAGGTCACGGTCGGTCAGCTCCAGCGTGCTCTCGTCGAGCAGGACCATCTTCTCGCCGGCGCTCGCCTTGCGGACGATGATGTGATTGCGCGCCACGAGCCGCAGGTCAAAGGCGTGCATCGGCTGCCCGAGCTCCCAGCAGACGTAGTTGGTGGCATCGACCACGTTGCTGATCGGCCGGATGCCGGCGGCCTCGAGTCGATGGGCGAGCCACGGGGCGGAGGGCGTGACCGTGAGCTCGCGGATTGCCAGTGCCGAGTAGCGCGGGCAACCCGCGAAGTCGGCAATCTCGATCGTGACGTCGCCCTGCGTCACGAGTGGCGCACCGGCGACGGCGTCGTGGGTCTCAGGTCGGACCGGGGCGGGCAGCTCCCACTCACAACCCAGCAGGGCGGCCGCATGCCGGGCGACGCCCACCATCGAGAGCAGGTCGCCGCGGTTGGCGGTCAGCTTGGTCAGCAACACCGTGTCGTGGGCCTGCCCATCCTCCGAGACCCAGTCCACGACCGCCTCGACCTCGAGCCCGCCCATCGTCAACACGTGGGCCAGCTCATCGGCCGCGGTGTCGGTCTTCAGGTAGTCCAACAGCCACGAGTATGGTATGCGCATCGCAGGAGCTTCCTTTCCGGACCCTCAAGCCGAGGGATACGTGGTGCCAGTGTTGCCGCCAACAGCGCTGCTTCCGGCGCGATCCTGCCGGCGGTCAGAACTGGCCCAGGAACCGCATGTCGCCGCTGTAGAACAGGCGGATGTCGTCGATCCCGTGGCGGAGCATCGTGAAGCGCTCGATGCCGCAGCCGAAGGCGTAGCCGGTGTAGCGCTCCGGGTCGTAGCCGACATTGGCGAGCACGTTGGGGTCGACCATCCCGCACCCCCCCACCTCGAGGAACCCGGTCTGTGAGCAGACGCGGCAGCCGCCGCCGCCGCAGATCGTGCAGGTGAGGGCGATCTCCGCGCTGGGCTCGGTGAACGGGAAGAAGTCCGGGCGGAAGCGCACCTGACAGCGATCGCCGTACATCCCGTGCGCGAACGCCTCGAGCGTGCCCCGCAGGTCGGCCATCGTGATCCCCTCGTCCACCAGCAGACCCTCCAACTGGTAGAACGTGTGGCAGTGGGTCGCATCGACGGTATCGCGGCGGAAGCAGCGCCCCGGTACGACGACGCGGACCGGCGGCTCGTGCGCCTCCATGTAGCGGATCTGTACCGTCGAGGTCTGGCTTCGCATCATGACATCGTCGGAGATGTAGAACGTCATCTGCTCGTCCATCGCCGGATGGTCGTCGGGGTAGTTGAGCGCCTGCCAGGAGTAGTAGTGGCTCTCCACCTCCGGCCCATCGGCGACCTGGAAGCCGAGGCCGAGGAAGATGCTCACCATGTCGTCCATGGTGGCAAGCAAGGGGTGCTGGCGGCCGATGCGGGCCGCGCGGCCCGGGAGCGTGACGTCGAGCCGCTCGGTGTCACGCGCCGTGGCATCGCGCCGGGCCTCGAGCTCAGCCTCCTTGCGCGCGATGAGCTGCTCCAGCGCGGTCTGCACCTGGTTGCACAGTTGCCCGGCGCCCGGGCGCTCATGCTCGGGCAGCTTGCTGATCGCCTGGCGCACCTCGCGCAGGCGGCCCTTGCGCCCCAGATAGCGGGCCCGCGTCTCGACCAGTTGCTGCGGGGAGGTCACGGCCTGCAGCGCTCCCTCCGCCTCCGTCTGCAGTTGTCTCAGGTCGTCTTCCATGCTGCTGTCTCCCATCCGGTGGCAGATCTGAGTGAACACCAAAACCAAAAAGCCGCCGGCAACTCGTCCCAGGGGACGAAAGCCGGAGGCTTTCGTGAAGAGACCTCCCATCTCACCCGGCACTGCCGGGCAGTGCGCCCCCTCTGAGCTGCTCAGCGCCCATGGCGGGCAGCTCCGGAGCGGGGGGCCGGGTGTTCGGCGTGGTCTCAGTACCACCCTCTCTAACAAGCGGGGTCCCGGGTAACGGTGGGACAGACCGGCTCAGCCTACGCAGGCAAGGTGTGCGACCCCCTCGGCGCGTACGCGAGACGCTGCCGACGGACCCAACCCTTCAGCGTGCGGTTCGGGAGTGAACTTCAGCGGTGCGTCAGCCAGGAGGGCTCTCAGCCGGTGGCCCTCCCTCTCTGGTGCCTCGCCCTGCCGCCTACTTTTCTCCGTCACGACCGTTGTGCTGTTCAGTTGTCTCTGCTGTGCCGGCGCCCGGTGCGGGAGGCTGGCGCCGGGCCTCGTAGAGCAGGATCCCGGCGGCCACCGCGGCGTTCAGGCTCTCCGCGGCCCCGGACATCGCGATTCTAACACCGAAGCTGGTCTGGCGCAAGACCTCGTCCGGCAACCCCGCGGCTTCGTTCCCAATGACGATGGCGGCGCGCGGCGGCAGCGGAACGCGGCCGAGCACGTGGGTGGCATCCACCACGGCGGCCACCAGGGAGAACCCGTGGTCGGCGGCCCAGCCGGTCACCTGCCGCCACTGTGCCTCCACGATCGGCAGGTGGAACAGGGAACCGGCTGTGGCCCGTACCACCTTGGGCTCCCACGGGTCGACACAGGAGCCGGACAGGACCACGGCACAGGCGCCGAAGGCATCGGCCGACCGGATCATCGTCCCGAGGTTGCCCGGGTCACGCACCTCGTGGAGGACGAGGGCGAGGGCCGGGCCGGCCGCGACACTCACCGCGGTCAGGTCGAGCCGGCGGATGCGCAGGACGGCCGCAATGCCCTGGGCCGTCCGCGCATCGCTCATCGCGCCAAACGACCGCTCGCTCAACTCGTGGACGGGGATCGCGGCCTGCCGCGCAGCGTCGGCCAGCGCCTCGCAGTCGGGGTCGTCGCTGTCAGGACACCAGGCGACCCACTCGATATCCGGAGCATACAGCAGGGCTTCCGCCACCACTGTCGGCCCCTCCGCCAGGAACAGGCCGGCGTCCTCCCGGCCCCCGGCCGAGTGGAGGCTCTTGGCCAGCTTGACGTACTGGTTCTGCGAGCTGTCGATCCTCATCCCGCTCCCGCTAACTGCCGAGGGCTGCCTTGACCTGGGCGACCACGGCATCAAACGCCTGCGGGTCCTCGTAGGCGAGGTAGGCCAGCATCTTGCGGTTGAGGCCGATACCCGCTTTCTTGAGGCCGTTGGCGAACCGGCTGTAGTTGAGTCCGTGGGCCCTCACAGCCGCGTTGATGCGTGCGATCCACAGGCCGCGAAACTGGCGCTTGCGCACGCGGCGGTCACGGTACGCATAGTTGAGCGCGCGCATCACGGTCTCTTTGGCGTTCTTGAACAGCCGATGCCGGCCGCCCACGTACCCTTTGGCGAGCTTGAGAATCCGCTTGCGGCGGCGCCGGGCGACGTAGCCGCGCTTTACTCGTGCCATTGATGCTCTTCCTCTCGTGAGTGCGAAGTGGTGTGGGGAGACAAGACTGTCCCGCCCGGACAGGTGTGACCGTGGGAGGCGGCGCTACTTGCGCTTCCGCCAGTACGGGATCATGACCTTGACCTGGTGGGCGTCTCCGTCAACCAGCTCGCCCCCGATGCGAAGAGCCCGCTTGACGCGACGCGAGCTTTTGGAGAGCGGGGTGTTGGTGCTCTGCTGGGTGCGCTTGTGGACGACACGGCCGGTGCCAGTAAACTGGAACCGTTTCGCGGCCGCCTTCTTCGTCTTCATCTTGTTTTT
>CAZIWQ010000034.1:0-5129 GCA_964542355.1 uncultured Armatimonadia bacterium | reverse complement strand
ACCTGAGGGCAAGGCGCCTGGCGCTGGGCGGTTTGCTCCTGATCGGCCTCGTCTTCATCTTGTTTTTTGCCACTCGACTTCCTCCTGGAGCCTGCGCGGCACTGATGGTCGGTGGCGGACGGCCACACGCCATGAGGTCGGCAGGCAGCGCGGACAACCGGTCACGCGCGTTTTGATTGGGCCCGGCCATGTTGCCGGGGCGCCGGGAGGGACCCCGGGAAGCCCGGGATCGCGTCTCCCCTCCCCCTCACGGAACACTCGTTCCGGGGGGACGACAAAACAGCCCGGGCGCAGAGCCCGGGCTGCGACGGGCGTGAGTAGTACCTCGCCAGCCCCTCGCACAATGGTCGCGACTGAGGCCCCGCCACGAGCGACACGGCCGAGGAGGCCACTTCCGGCCGGGTCGCTGGCGGCGAGACGGCTGTGGGTGGCTTCTGCGGGCCTGTGAGCGTAGCGTCGCGGCCTCCGAACGAGTTTTGGGCCGCTCCGCTAGGCCGGTGCCGGGGGCGCCGGCGCCTGCTGCGGCTGAGCGGCCTCGGCCGGCTCCGGGCTCGCGGGCGCGCCGCGGGCCTCTTCTTCATCCCGGGCAAGCGCCTCGGAGTCATCGGTGTCCGGCAGTCCCTCAAGATCGGCGGGCATCGGCTTGGGCATGTCGGGTCGCGGCTCGAGCACCATCGTCATCCGCCGCCCTTCCATGCGCGGCGGCTGGTCCACCTGGGCAATGTCCTTGCAGCCCTCGATGAACAGCCGCAACTGCTGCTCCCCGATCTCCTTGTGGCGCAGCTCCGGGCCACGGAAGATCACGTTGAACTTGACCTTGTTCCCCTTGAACAGGAACTTGCGCGCGTTGCGCATCTTGTAGTTGATGTCGTGATCGTCGGTGTTGGGGCGCAGGCGGAGCATCTTCATCTCCGTCTGCTTGGACTTCTTCTGCGCTTCCTTGGCCTTCTTGCGCTGCTCGTAGCGGAACTTGCCGTAGTCCATGATCCGGCAGACGGGCGGCTTGGCGTTGGGCGCAACCTCGATCAGATCCAGCTCGCGCTCCTCGGCGGCCTTGCGGGCATCAAACACGGTCATGATCCCGAGCTGCTCGCCGTCCGGATCAATCACGCGAACTTCCTTCGCGCGGATGCGATCGTTGACTCGGTAGGACTTGGCGTCTATGCGGTGTCACCCCTTGGACTTCCGCGTCGGGGGGCTCGACAGCCCCCGGCAGTAGTGCGACGGATCGGTCCCCTGGTCGCGGGCCACCCCGGCGCAGCCGTGTGCACTGACTGTGGTCCGGGTCCAGCCCGTTACCGGATGACCCTGTCGGTGTGTCGGTCGCTACCGGTGATACGCCCGGCTTCGCGGCTCTAGACGAGCGGCCGAAAAGCCGTTCTGAGGCCGCGAAGCCACGCAAGAATGGCTCTGGAGGGCACTCAGCCGGCTGCTACGCCTCGGGGGCCGGCCGGATGTGGCCTCTCCGGCCGGATCCCTTGCAGCACGATGGCGCATGGAGGATAGCAAAACGGGGAGGGCCTGTCAAGCTGCGTTCAGACCGGGGGGTACCGACCGGCGCGGATGCCGACGCAGCGACACGGGTTTGACTTGCCCGGCACGGGGGTGCTAAGATTTGGCATACCCACCCGGTCGCTGCTCGCCCTGACTGCGCCTCGGGCGTGCATGCACCGCCCCCTTTCCCGTTCGGGACCACTGTGCGACGGCCGATCGACAAGACACCCGTGGCCCGCGCCATACCCGCTGGAGGTACGGAAGTGACGCCTGGTTCACCCACCATCGGCACCGTGATCGCCGTCGCGGTCCTTGCCCTGCTCCTGCTCCCCGCCACCCATGCCATGACCCTCACTGTCGGACAGCGCGAGAGCGACGTAACCGGTACCGACAACACGGTGCTCCAGGCTGCCGTCGACGCCGTGGCCCACAACGGCGGGGGCACCGTGTACGTGAAGTCAGGCACCTACACCATGTACGACTCCCTGTTCTTGCGCACCGGCGTGAACGTCGTCGGCGTGGGTCCTGCTCCCGTCCTGCAGAAGGCCCCGAGCTATGCCACGCCGCTCACCGAAGACGCCGGCTACGGGCTTGACCGCGTTGTCGTGCAGGACGCCTCCGGCCTGAAGAAGGGCATGGGGCTTGCCTTCAGCGATGATGCCCACAAGACCGGCTGGTACGTCAACGTGCGCTCCATCACTGAGGTTGACGGCAACACCGTCAGCCTCGACGAAGGGCTGGACCTGGACTACCTCGTCGCCCGCAACGGCAAGGTGGAGACCGTCTACCCCGTCATCTGCGGCAAGCAAGTCAAGGCCGTCAAGCTCGAGAACCTCGTCGCCGACGGCAATCGCGGGAGCAATGCCCTGCTCAATGGGTGCCGCGGCGGCGCCATCTACTTCTGGAAGTCCGAGCACTGCGTGATCGATGGCTGCACGGCGCGCAACTACAGCGGTGACGGGATCAGCTACCAGGTGAGCCCGTATGTCACCGTGACCCGCTGTCGGACGTACCGCAACGCCGACCTCGGCGTGCACCCGGGGTCCGGCTCGCACCACACCGAAGTCACCAACTGCCAGATCACCGACAACGGCGGGAGCGGGCTGTTCTTGTGCTGGCGGGTGAAGCAGTCGCGCTTCGTCAACAACCTCATTACGGGCAACAGCCGCGATGGGGTCTCGATCGGCCACCAGGACACCGACAACGTGTTCGTTGGCAACACGATCCAGCGCAACGGCCGCCACGGGGTGCACTTCCGCCCCGAGTCTGAGGCCAACGGCGGACACCGCAATACGCTCCAGGACAACATCATCCGCGACAACGGCCAGGAGCAGGCGGCGGACGGCATCCGGCTCGAGGCCAGCGTCCACGACATCACCATCGTGGGCAACACGATCGAGGACACCGGGCGCGACGGACGCGCGACGCAGCAAAACGGGATCTCACTGGGGCCCGGCGTCGACGGGGTGACGACCCGGGGGAACGTGATCTCCGGTCACCCGGGCGATGGGATCGTCGACAAGTCCGGCGGGACGCACAACTCGCTGCAGTCATAGAGACGCGGCCTCCCCGAACACTTCCGCCTCGAACCACAGCACGCGCGCCCCTCGCTCGTAGGCGTCGGCCTCGAGCCCCGCCTTCAAGCAGGTGTGCTGCAGGAACGTCTCGCGGTCCCACCCCCACTCCACGGGGACCTGCGGGAGCAGCAGGCCGCGGTAGCCGCCCCGCTCCACCACCAGCCCGTGGCGCCCCACCTCAATCGCCCCGAGGTCAGGCACCGGCACGACCGGCGACATGACGGAGATCTCGAGGCTGAGCTGCGGCTCCTCGGCGGCGGTCACCCGCGGAAAGCGCGGGTCGTGCAACGCCGCGGCCCGGGCCATCTCGCTGACGGTCTCGAGCAGCGGGTACACCGGCTCAATGTGGCCGATGCAACCGCGTAGCTCGCCCCCACGCTTCAGCGTCACGAACGCGCCGGAGGGTCGCGACAGGTCGGGGTCGTCCGTCTGCAGTGACGGCGCCGGGCCCGTGCCGACGGCATGGCGGAGGGACTGGCGTGCCACCGCGAGCAGGCGGTGACGCTGGGTATCGGTCAGCATGGTAGCTCCCCTGGTTGCTGGCGCTCGAGCCGAGCGGGACGGTCGCCGCGTAGGTCGAGTGTCTCGCTCGACACGCCCCGCGCCGAGCGGGACGGTTGCCGCGTAGGTCGAGCGTCTCGCTCGACACGCTCCGCGGTCGCCCCCCGGCCATGCCACTAACGGGCGGGCGCTTTCGGGGCGGCTTCCTTCATGTTCTCGGCGACCTTCCAGACCATGTTCAGCCCGAGCAGCACCATGATGGCAAGACTCACCATGAACATGTGGTAGCCGAGGCCCTTGAGGTCAGGGTTGCGCCCGAGCCACAGCAAGAGGCCGATGACGAACCCGATCGGGGGGCATGTCAGGCAGAGCAGGAACAGGCCGCAGTAGGTGAAGGTGCTGACCACGACGATCTCGGGCTTGAGGTTGTGCTTGACCTGGTTGATGGCGCGGGTGGTCGCCATCGCGAGGCGCGCCTGCCCAATGCCGATGAGGATCGCGGCCAGCCCGGTGCCAAGCAGCATGACGCCGAGGACGGTGGCATCGGTGAGGCCCCCCTCGCGCAACGCCGCGGGCTTGAGGTCGGCCGGGATCTGGGTGAAGCCGCCGCCGGCGCCGATGCGCCCATAGCCCGCGAACGCCAGCGCCAGGCCACCAATGAGCGCCAACCCGGAGGTGACCCACGAGGTGGTTCGCTCGGCGACGAGGCGCTCGGCCTCCTGCTTGTCGAAGGCCCGGATGCGGGTCTCCTCGGAGGGCTTCTCGCCCGCCGCGGCCATGCCGGCGGACGCCGGGTTGACGGGCGCGGTCGTTGGCCCACTGCTGGCGCGCGCCGCCACGCTCTGCTCGCGCAGCATCTGGCGCTCCTTCTCGCGGGCCGCGATCAGGTCCGCCCCACAGTCCATGCAATGCGTATCGCTGACAGCCACCTCGCTACCACAGGAGGGGCACAACGGCATAGCAGATGACCTCCCTGCCAGGGGTCCGGCCGAAAAGGCCACACCCGGCCGGACTCCGAGGCGTAACGGCCGGCGGGGTACCCTTCAGAGCCATTCTCGCGTGGCTTCGCGGCCTCAGAACGACTTCGCGGCCGCTCCTCTAGCCGACACAGACGAGAGGCAGGCGCACCTGCCTCTCACACGGCACCGTCAGATTATCGGCGACGCCCTTGCCGTTGTCAACTGCCAGGGAGACGGCAACCACACAGACACGGAGAGCACGGAGGTACACTGAGAACGGCTGGGGAGTTGCGAACAGCAAGGCCCCCGCTCTCTGTCTGCCGTCTGCCGTCTGCCGTCTGCCGTCTGCCGTCTGCCGTTTGCCGTCTGCCGTCTGCCGTCTTCTGAATTCTGAATTCTGAATTCTGAATTCTGGCTTCTGGCTTCTCCCTTCCCCCCTTCCGCCTTCCGCCCCCCACAGGAGGGGAGCGGGCCTGCGACAGAGAAGTGTATCCCCCGACGATGCGCCCCGGGGGCACGGGTTGCCCGGTGCCACCCGGTGGCGGGGACGAGCAGGTCGGCGGGAGCAACGGCAATGGCTCCGTTAGGCGGGCGACGG
>CAZIWQ010000033.1:4736-16473 GCA_964542355.1 uncultured Armatimonadia bacterium | reverse complement strand
TGCGGGCGGGACCACACGTGCTTCGCACGTGACGACACGACCCTCACGGCCACCCGATGGCGTCGTGTCCCGTGCTTGTTGGCCCGAACAGCGGCAGAATGGCCGCTCTCAGGCCGCGAAGCCACGCCAAGATGGCCCCAGAGGGCGCTGCGCCGGCCCCCTCGGAGGGCGGGCGTGGCCTGCTCGGCCGCACCCCAAGGGGGCCTCTCATCATGCGCACCGATCGGCTTCTTGTCCTGCTTCTGTTCGCTGGTAGCTATTGCTGGGGCGACGGTGCTTTCGTGGGGCTGCGGTTGACTGCGCGGTCGGCAGCGATGTCCGGCGTCGCCTCGACGGCCCAGAAGGGCATTGTCATCGAGCTGCCGGAGGGACGTGAGGCCCTCCTGCTCCAGACGACGTACCACGGGCCTGCGGATCGCTTCGCCTGGGTGATCCCGGTGCCCGGCCGGCCAGGGGAGGATGACGTGTTCCTCGCCTCGACCGACTTCATCGATGAGGTCCTGAGACACACCCAGCCGGAAGTCGAGACCAGCATCACTCTCGCATCGACACTACGCGACCGCCCGGTCGTCGCGGATCGCGGGGTGTTGCTCGACGTGCTGTCCGCCGGCGCCGGGAAGCCTGGATCGCCGGAGCATGGCGGCGGCCCTCCATCGCGGCGTGTCACCGTCTACGAGCGCATGGCGGTCGGGGACTATGATGCGGCGGTGCTCGGAGCGACGGGGCCCGAGGTCCTCCTCGAATGGCTGGCGGAGAACGGGTTCAGCATGCCCCCCGCCGCGGGCGGGGTGCTGCAGCACTACGTGGGGAAGGGATGGTACTTCGTCGCCATTCGGATGCAGCCGGCAGCGGCCGCCCGCACCGAGGTCCTCACTGATGTTGCACCGATCGGCATCCGCTTCCCGACGCCACGGCTGGTCTACCCGCTGACGATCTCGCGTGTCAGCTCGCGCGAGAAGACCTCGCTGCTGGTGGTGGCACTGGCTCGCGGCCCCGTGAGCTGCCCGGAGGTGAGGCTGTTCGACCCGCCACTGAAACGATGGCTGGATCCCGGGAGCAGTTACGGCGGGCTCCGTCGGCAGGCGGTCGCGGGGAAGGGCCTGACGGCGATCTGCGAGTACCGGGGGCCGCGGGGCGTCCCCTTCACGGATCTGTACTACAGGCAGGACCGGTGGTTCACCGCGGCGGAGCCGGGGTGGGAACCGGAGAAGCTGTGGGCGACGCGCCTGTGGTCGCTGGTCGACCGCGAGGCGTTGGTCGACCTCACCTTCACGCCGGCGGCGGAGCGCGCGGGCTCGCGCCTGGTCGTGGAGCGCCAGTGCGTTCTCTCCGAGGGAGCCAGCGAGCGCTTCCTGACCTTTCCCGAGTACCGCTGCGGCCTGCTGGCCGTGGCCGGCCTGCTCGGGTTCCTGGCGGGCGTGAGGGCACTGCGACGCGGGTGGTGCTGGGACCCCGAAGCGACCGCGGCCGCGGGCGCCGCCGTGGCCCTGCTGGGCCTCGCCCACCTGCTCGACGCGACTGTGGTGGTGTGGGCGTTCGTCGTGTGCCTGCTGTGCTGTGTGGGCGCCAGGATTGCGCGCGCGACGCTGCGTCGCCCCGACGCCCCAAGGCCGGACCCTCTCTCCCGGCGCGCGACCATCGTCGGGGCCATGCTGGCCGCCGGGTTCGGGATGCTCGGCTACCCGGCCCTGCTGGTGCTGAGCGAGAGCCGAGCCCTACGGGCGGGTACCGGGCTGGGCAACCTGCTCCACGACGTGTGGCTCGGCATCGCGCCGCCCGGGGTGCGGATCGCCGCGGCTGCTGTCCCCATCGGCTGTGGGCTCCTGGCTCTTGCGTGGGTGATTGCGGGGCTGCGGGGAGGTGGCCAGCGCGCGATGCGGATCGCCCTGGCGGCGGTGCCCATCGGCAGTGGGCTCCTGGCTCTCGCGTGGGTGATCGTGGGGTTGCGGGGAGGTGGCCTGCGCGGGGTGTGGGCCTTGGGGTCATGGCTGGCGTTCCTGTTCGCAGGGCGGGGCGCGTTCGCGGAGCGTCGAGCCCATGCCCTGCTGGACTCTCTCTCGGGAGGCGCCTTTGCGCTGAGCGGCTGGCCACCGGCCCACAGCTCGGGTGACTGGTTCGCGCTGTCCATACTCGCCTGGGTGATTGTCACGCTGGGGCTGGTGGTCGGTTTCGTCATCGTCGGGCCGTATGTGTCGACGCGGTCCCATGCCAGGGCACAGGCAGTTGCGGGGGCGTTCGCCGCGATCATGGCTGTGGATGTGCTCTTCGTTGCGGCCGTGGGGTCACGGCTTGGCCCGTCGGGGGCGGATTCCCGCCGAGAGATCGAGGAGCGCCTCGACGCCAGGCTGGAGACGATCGACGACGCGCTGCGCGAGTATGCGAGGGCCTACGGGTGCTATCCGAGGACGCTGGCGGACCTGACGGGACCGGGACGACCGACGGAAGGTGTCGACTCGAGTGGGAATCAGGTGGTGATCGCCCCCGCCGCGGCCGAGGTCAGGCCGTCGCCGCCGAGAGGGCCCGATGCGGAGCATACCCCCGCCGACTTCTGGCGCCCTGCCGACCCCCTCACCGGGCGCATTGGCACCTGGGTCTACGACCCGACGGCCACCCCGATGGTCGACTCCGGCGGATACCGGGTTCGCATCTGGCGTGAGCGTCTGGCGGCCACCGGTGGGCGGCCCAGCCATTACGACCCCGTCGAGGGACGGCGCGGTCCCCACTACCACGTCGCGGACGCGTCGAGCGACGCGGCGCAGCGCGACAGCTACTATGGCCGTCCAAGCCCGATCGCCGACGTGCGGGCCTTCGACTATGGCGGCGGCCGCGGTGCGGCTCTGAGCAAGGTGCTGCGCAGCCCCGGCGCGACGTGGCGTATCCTGTCGGGGAGTGCCGCAGTCGTCCAGGTAGCGGCGGACGCCGCGAGCGATGCCGGTAGCTGGGTGAAGGGCCGGCCCGGCCTGGACGCGGCAGACCTCTCTCCGGACGGACGCCGGGTGGCCTTCGCGCTCCGACGTCGGGGGATGTCGTCACAGCTATTCGTCGGGGCCAACGGGGACGCCAACCCGTCTGAGCTACTCCCAGCCCCGTGGCGCATGCACGTCCTCCACATCGACTGGCACCCCCGGCAAGATGCGTGGCTGGTGGTGGGCAACGACTGCCACCATTCGCCCAACGACGGCGACCTCTACGAGATCGGCGCCAACCGGCGACCCCGCCCCCTCACACACTCCGGCGCGGTGTGGGACGCACGGTACGCACCCGACGGCGCGTCGGTGTTCGCACTGATCGTTGCGGGGGATCGCCGGCCCAGACTCATCGAGGGGGAGGTCGTCCCCACAGGGAGCCTCGAGCTGTGGCAACTGTCCCTGTCGGGCGAGTCGCTGCAGCGGCTGCTGCCACAGATCACGCCCGGCGCGTTCGATGTCGGCGCGGCCGGATGCATCGCCGCGGGTCGCTCCGACGCGGGCGATCGGCTGGTGATGTGTGGCGCCGGAGGTGCTGAGACTGTGACCCTCCCCTTCAGCGCGAGGGACATCGTCGACCTTTGGATGGACACCCAGGTGGTGCTGGTCGTGCACCGCCCTCCCCTCGGCGATAGCCGCCATGACACGGGGTATCTATGGCGGTACCGGCGCGCAGCGCGCGCCTGGCAGCGCCTGGCGCAGTACCACGTCACGTACTGGCCGGGGTCGCTCCGGATCCTCGGCCGCGACCCCCGGGCGGATGCCGCTCTCGTCTGCCATCGGACGGCCCCGGTATCGGCGGATGTCGGGATGTACGCGATCCGCGATGGCGGCGGCCAGCCGGAGGGTCTGCTCGTGGACCGCATGCGACCTTCCGGCGGGCCGTTCGAGCCGATGGCCGACGACACTGCGCTGCCGCGGTAGCTTGCCGGTGCTGCCTGTCGTGGGCAGCCGCCTCGCCGCCGTCGGAGAGGAACAGGCGAGAGGGTGTCGCTGCCGTTCCCCCTCTCCTTCCGGGAGAAAGCTGGGGTGAGGGCAAGCCGTGACCACGATCACCATGGTTCCTGGGTGCCGGGTAACCCGGCATGACGACTCCGTTCCGGAGGAGGGCCGGACGTGAAGGCCGGCGCTTCGCTCGCCTTACCACTTCCAGATGACCGTGCCGTTGACCTGGACGGCCTCGTTCCAGTTCATGGCCTTGACGTGCCCGTCCAGGAAGGCCACGTTGCCGGTGCCGTTGTGCGGGGCCTTGTCGACGTTCGCGTAGCCGTCCGTCGCGCAGCCGGGGTTAGTGAGGGTAATGGTCGTGGAGTTGATCGGGTCGAGCAAGATCGCGGTCGACGCCGGCGGATAGGAGTTCTGTCCGGGGATGATCCAGGTCTTGGAGCGGTCCGCGGCGCGGACGTTGGCGGACCAGTAGGAGATGGCGGGGAACTGGGCGACGCTTTCGTAGTTGGGGCAGTAGAAGACCTGGTTATTCTTGATGTAGGGGGAGACTTGCTCGGCGAAGTTGCGGTGGGTCGTGGGATAGACGAAGTCCGAGCGGTAGTACATGGGGACGCCGCAGCGCGCGCCGCCACACCCGGCCCAGTTCACCAGGTCGCCGCCATACAGGCGGTTGGCCGACCCGGCCTCCGGGCCCTTCTCATCGTAGTCCTGGCAGTACATGATCACTCCGAGCGCAACCTGCTTCATGTTGCTCTGGCAGGACGCCTGGCGCGCCTTCTCACGAGCCCGTGCAAACACCGGGAAGAGGATCGCCGCCAGGATCGCGATGATCGCGATGACGACGAGCAACTCGATCAGAGTGAAACCACGTCTCATGGGATGCTCACCTTCCATTGGTTGTCAATGAGAGCCTCGGCTCCATTATACGCCCGCGTGCCGTCGCCGCAAACTAGATCTGTCGGGCCGCGACCTGCACCACCACGCTTGTGACGGCGACGACAGCCCACACGAGGAGCCCCAGGAGGATGGGCTTCGGGCCCGTCCGGATCATCTTGCGCAGGTTGGCGCCGAGCCCGACGCCGGCCATCGCCACCACGATCATGAGCTTGCCGACGTGACCGCACAAGCCGGCGAGATTGCCTCCCGGCACGCCGGTGAGATTGGCCCCCAGCACTCCCACCGTGTTGAGCAGCGAGCACGCCAGGAAGCCGAGCACGAACCACGGGATCGTCTTGACGAGGTCGCAGCGCGTCTCACTGCAGCGCCGACGACTCATCACGAACGCCAGGACGAGACAGATCGGCACAATCATCGTGGTGCGGGCGAGCTTGGTGATCGTGGCGAAGTCGCCGGCCTCCGTGCCGTAGGAGTATGCCGCGGCGACGACCGAGGAGGTGTCGTTGATCGCGGTCCCGGCCCACAGCCCGAAGCCCACCTGCGACATCTGCATCAGGTGCCCCAGCAGCGGGAACACCACCACGGCGACCACGTTGAACAAGAACACGGTCGAGATCGAGAACGCGATCTCGTCATCATCGGCCTCAATGATCGGTGCCACCGCGGCGATGGCCGAGCCCCCGCAGATGCCGGTCCCGGCGCCGATCAGCGCGGTCAGCGCGCGCCCGACGCCGAGCAGGCGGCCCAGCACCCACGCCGCCACGAGCGCGGCACACAGGGTGATGAGCATCACCGCCAGCGAGTCCCCCCCCGTCTTCACCACCTGGGTCAGGCTCAGACTGCCGCCCAGGATGACGATTGCGGACTGCAGAACCCTCCTGCTGCACAGCTTCGTGCCCGGTCCCGTCGCGCGGGGCAGCTTCAGCACGTTGGCGACGGCAATCCCCAGCAGGATGCCGAGCACGGGTGCGCCGACGATCGGGAGCAGGTGTCCCAGGCCCACCGCCGCCGCCGCGATGGCGAGGCACAGCAGGAGACCGGGAACCACGCCGGGAGGGGGGGGAGCGGCCGCGGGAGTGGGAGACAGACCGGCTGGGGGCAGGGAAGGGTCGGACCCGGACAACGCGAACACCTCGATGCGTAATGAGAGCGGCCGCAAAGCGGTACTGAGGGCGTGCTCAGCGGGCAGTCATTGTACCACACTCACAGCCCGAGCGTCCCGGCGACCGCCTGCATCGCCGCGAGCACCGTGGCGATGTGCTCCTCCAGTGACACCCCCATCTCCGCCGCCCCGGTCGCGATGTCTTCGCGGCTGATGGCTGCGGCGAAACCCCGGCTCTTCATCTTCTTCTTCACCGACTGCACCTCAACGTCGGCCAGCTCTTTCGAGGGGCGCACCAGAGCGACGGCGGTGATGAGGCCGGTGAGCTCGTCCACCGCAAAGAGGGCACGCTTGAGCGGGGTATCGCGCGCCACCCCGGAGGGCGGCCAGTGCGCCAGGCAGGCCGCGACGACCTCCTCCGGCCAGCCGCGCTCGCGCAAGATCGCGGCGCCCTCGAGGGGGTGCTCGCCCAGAGTCGGCCAGCGCTCGTAGTCGAAGTCATGCAGCAAGCCCACGATCCCCCACAGGTCCTCGTCCTCACCATATCGTCGGGCATAGGCGCGCATCGCCGCTTCGACGGCGTAGGCGTGAGCACGCAGGCCGGGGGAGGGGGTATACTCGTGGAGTAGCGCGAGGGCGTCTTCACGGGTCATCATCAGTGATCTCCGGACGGGCCGCACAGGGTTGCCGCAACCGACACCAGCCGGCGGAGTACTTCTCCCCCGGGCGACTGCCACCTGCCGGCTACGTGCGCGAGGATCCCGTCTCGCTCATGAGCGTCTTCGCATGGTGCAGCTCCTTCGCCAGGAGACCGCACAGCGGTCTGGGCTCAGGATGACAGTCGTGCAAAGCCGCGCGCGGATGACGACGGCGGGGCGGCGGGCAGGAGAAACGCCCGCCGGTGCGAACTAGAGTCCTCAGTTGCTGACGAGACCGGGACGCCCCCCGCGCGCTCACCGCGGCGTGTGCTCCCGGGTGATCCTGTCTGTGAGGTGATGGCCGTGCGCGGCACACTGTTGGTCGGGGCAGCTCTGCTCCTGCTGGTCGCTGGTGTCGGGACTGCCGCCGAGATCGCGTCGCATCTGAGCAACATGGGTCCGGCCTTTGAGGCTGAGATGACCCCGAAGACCCTGGGCTGGGGCGATGACACCAAGGCCTACCCCCAGAAGTTCGTGGTCAACCCCAAGGATGGGGCGGAGATGGTGTGGGTCCCCGCCGGCGAGTTCAACATGGGCAGCGGGAACAAAGAGCAGGAGGCCGCGTTCCGCAAGGCGCGCGAGGCGATGGGCGACTATGCCGAGCGCAAGTGGTTCACCGATGAGAAGCCGGTGCACCCCGTGAAGCTGACAGCCGGCTTCTGGATGTACCGCCACGAGGTCACCAACGCGCAGATGCGCAAGTTCCGCCCGAAGCATGACAGCAAACAGCGCGAGGGGGTCAACCTCAACGGCGACCGCCAGCCGGCCGTGCAGGTGACCCATGACCTCGCCGCGGACTACTGCGCCTGGGCCGGAGCCGAGCTTGCCAGCGAGGCACAATGGGAGTACGCCTGCCGGGCCGGGTCGGACGGCACCTACTGGTGGACCGACCCGGAGTCCGAGACCGGCATGTTCGCCAACGTCCCCGACAAGTCGGCCAAGACCAAGTGGCCCGACTGGGTCGTCTTCGACGCCGAGGACGGTCATGTGGGCAGTGCGCCCGTGGGGAGCTTCAAGCTCAATGAGTTCGGCCTGTGTGACATGATCGGCAATGCGGCGGAGTGGTGTGCCGACTGGTACCAGGCCGACTACTACGCCAGCTCACCGGAGAAGGACCCTCCCGGACCGGACGATGGCGGTGAGGCGGGGCTGCGCGTCGTGCGCGGAGGCTCGTTCTACTCGCCAATGTATGACTGCCGCTGTGCCAGTCGCGGTGGTCGCGATCCCTCACGCGGGTACGAGTGGCTGGGGTTCCGGGCCATCATCTTGCCGTGACGCGCCGGTGTTGCCGTTGTCGGGCGCGCCACAGGCGCGCCAGATGCTAGCCGTTGTAGGGCGCGCACCTGTGGCGCGCCAGATGTTGCCGTTGCCGTTTCTGTAGGGCGCGGACTTGTGCCGCGCCAGGTGTTGCCGTTGCAGGGCGCGCACCTGTGGCGCGCCGGCGCGGCGCCCACGATGCGCTACGCGCACGGCACACGTCCGCATTCCGACCACGCTGCTCGCGGGTGTGGGTGTGTGCCGTGGCGTACGGTTCCCGCCTCCCCATCGCGGTCTGGGGACCGCTCCTACCAACGGCACGGTAAACGGCACAACGACCACGGCGAACGGCTGCGATCCCGCAGGGCGGGATCGCGGTCCCAGGAACGGCTCGCAGCAAGGCCAGATCGACCGGCCAATGCCTCCCGCCGTTCCCACACCCCAACGGCGTGGCAGGCTGGAAAGCCTGCCCCACACGCGCTCCTCCGCCCCTACTTGAGCGTGTACTTCTCCACCACTTCCTTGCTCGGGAGCATGCCCTCTTTGTAGGCTCGTGCCTTGATCGTCGTCGTCTTCGTCAGCTTGATCGGGCGGTCGCGGTACAGCTCGTCACGCTCGGTCGGCGGGTCACCATCCAGCGTGTAGTAGATCTTCACGTCGGGCGTGTCACAGTCGATCTCGACCTCGAGGGTGCCCGTGAACTCGCACGTACGGGGGTCGAACTCGGGGTCCTTGCACGGGTAGAGCTTGAGGGTGTAGCCCTGGCTCTTGATCTCACTGTCGGCCCAGTCCTGCTTGATGCCGATGGCCTTGATCGTCGCTGATTGTGTGAGTTTGACCGGGTTGCGGTATGGAGTCGAGCGCGCCGTCGGGATGTTCCCATCGAGGGTGTAGTAGATCGTGGCGCCCTCGGTCTCGCAACTCAGCTTGACCTCCAGGCTCTTGTCGAACTCCTTGCCGGTGGGGTTGAACTCGATGGCCTCGACGCGCCCGTTCTTCTCCTCGAAGGTCACGTCGAGCAGTGGGCTGGGCTCCCAGTCCTCCAGGTACGCCCGGGCCTTGAGCCGCGTCGTCTTCTCGAGCTTGATCGGCTCCTTGTAGGGGGGCGAGTCCGCCTTGGGGTCGTCCCCGTTGGTCGTGAAACGGATCGTCGCCTTGTCGGTGTCACAGGTGAGCTTGACCTCCATCTCATCCTGGAAGTAGCGCTTGTCCGGGGCATACTCGGGGCGGGCGACCGTGCGGATATGCTCGGTGTACTTGCCGATGGCCTCCTCGCTGGGGAGCCACTCGGGCTTGAACGCCTTCGCCCGGAGCGTGACGGTGTCCATCGTGACGATGGGCTCCTTGTACTCTTTCGAGCTCTCCCGGGGCTCGTCGCCATTGGTCGTGTAGCGGATGGTTGCCTTCTCCGTGGCGCAGGTGAGCTTGATGGTCAGCTCGCCCTCAAAGGTGCGAGGGGAGGAGGGCTCGAGCTTCGGCGTCGCCACGCGCTCGAGCTTGCGGATGTAGAGGCACTCCTCGGGCTTGCTGGGGGCCATGTCCTCCTTGTAGGCCCGGACCCGGATCGTGACGCTCTTGTCGATGACGATCCCCGTGCCCTTGTACTCGATGGCGTCCTCGTCCGGGTCGCTGCCGTCGAGGGTGTAGTAGATCTTGGCCCCGCGCGTCTCGCACTTGATCGTCACGAGCTCGCGGCCCTTGAACTCCATCCCGTTCTTGCCCGGCTCGAGGACGGGAGTGGCCACGGTCTCGAGGACGCGGGTGAACTTGCCTTCGATGATCTCGCTGTCCTTGTAGCCTTCCTTGAAGCCCTGGGCATTGACAACGGCGGTCTTCTCCAGCTCGATGGGTCCCCTATACTCGTCCGACCGGGGGCCCGGCTCGTCGCCGTTGGTCGTGTAGCGGATGGTCGCGCCGGGGGTGCCGCAGGTGATCTTCAGCCGCAGCGTCCCGGTGTAGGAGGAGTTGCCGCGCGGCTCGAAGCGGGGGGTGGCCACCTGCTTGACCCGCTCGGTGTAGTGCGCCGCCGCCGCCTCACTCGCGCTCCCGTCCTCGCGAAACGCCCGCGCCGTGATGGTCGTCTCGTCGATGAGCACGATCGGCTCTTTGTAGACCCGCGAGCTCTTGGTGGGGGTGTCACCATTGAGCGTGTAGCGGATCGTGGCGTCCTTCGTCTCGCATGTGATCTTCACGCGCAGCTCATCATCAAAGATGCGGTTCCCCGAGGGGTCGAAGGTTGGCGTGGCCACCTTCTCGACCTTCTTGGTGTAGGTGGCTTCTGCCTTCTCGCTGGGGTCCCAGCCCTCCCTGAAGGCGCGGGCCTTCACGGTGCGGGTCTGGTCGACCACGAGCAGCCTGTCAAAGCGCGGGGAGTCTTCCGTGGGCTCCTTGCCATCCACCGTATAGTGAATGACGGCCTCGGGCGTGGCGCACTTCATCTCGACGATGACCGAGCCGGTGAAGGTCTTGCTGCCGGGGTCCAGCTCGGGCTTGGCGACGCGCTGCACCTCGAGCGTGTAGGTGGCCTCGACCGCCTCGCTATCCTTCATGCCGTCTTTGAAGGCCTGCGCCTTGATCGTCGTCGTCGCGGTGATCGGGATTGGCTTGCGGTACTCGGGGGAGCGGTCGGAGAGCGTCTTGTCACCGGTGACGTAGCGGATGGTGGCACCGTTGGTGTCGCACTTGATCTCGACTTCGACCTTCTCGGTAAACGCCCCCTCAGCGGGCTCAAAGGTGGGCTTGGCCACCTGGGCGGCCATCGCGCCCGCGGTGAACAGTGACACAAGTGCCAGCGCCAGGACGCGGGGAAGGCAGCTTCGGCGTGCGACATGGGTCATGGCAACGGCCCCCTTGCATTGTGGCTGTCTCGCGACGAGCGCTCATCGACGGTGACATGCTACGTGATCGGTGTGGGCGCGTCAACTGCCGGGCGCGCGGGAGGGCGGCCGGAGCCGGTGGCGGAACTGCCCCCCCCTGACGCGCAAGTCGGGGCCACGCGCTCTCCGGGAGGCGTGTCATGCGCTTTCGCTCGTTGCTCTCGCTGAGCCTGCCGGTGGTGGTGCTCGCCCGCGGATCGGTTGCCGCCCCCGCCGAGCCCCCGCCGGCCACCGCGGTGCTGGCGCTCGACCTGAGTCAGTGCCCGGAGGGCGCGGCGCTGGAATGGTCGACGGTCGCGGCGGACCGGCACCCATTCGGCCCGCCGAACCCGGCGGTCGACAAGCACTTCGCGGGCTGGGCGGCCGCGCTCAGCGGATGGAAGGGGGTGCCCGCGAACCTGCGGGTCATACGCGAGAACGGTGTCCCCGTGCTGGTGGATCAGCCACCCGCGGAGGGGGGGATGACCGGCCGCGCGCTGGTCGGCGGGGAGACCACCTGGCGCGACGATGCCGTCGAGGCCCCGCTCCGCCTGATCGCGCGCAGGCCGATCGCGAATGCCCACGGCGAGGGGACCACGATCCCCTTCGCCGGCGTCTTCGCCCGCATGCTGGATCTCAACCGCTTCTACCTGCTCACGCTCGAGCCGCAGCGCATCGCCCTCTATCGGCGTGACGAGTAGCAGCGGGTCTTGCTCGCGGCGCGCGAGATGGCCGTGCACCCGGAGCAGACCTATCGGCTGCGCCTGGCGGTCGCGGGCGAAGCGCTGCAAGGCTTTGTCGATGACCGCCTGGTGCTGCAGGCCGCCGACAACCGCTACGCCACCGGGAAGGCCGGGGTGCGCTTCAACGCCGAGGCGCGGGTGTGGGGCATCCGGGTCCTGATGGCGCCGGCCGAGCAGGCCGAGGCTGCGCGCCGTCGTGTGGAAGACAGTGGATCTGTCCGCCCTCGGCGCGAGGCTCAACCTCTACCCCGCACACCTGCAGAGCGCCACG
>CAZIWQ010000033.1:0-4726 GCA_964542355.1 uncultured Armatimonadia bacterium | reverse complement strand
GACGGCCGGGGGCAAGACCTATGGCCTGGACACCGACTTCGACGATGGCGGCGAGCTGAGCTTGCTCTCGCGGATGTTCGACCCGCCCACGCTCTACGATGGCGCGGGCCATGAGATCCTCCGCCTGCCGGAGGCGGCCGGCTATCGCAGCGCCACGGCGCTGCTGCCCCGCGATGTGACCGGCGACAGCCGCGACGAGATCATCTCAGTCACCGGCTCACGAGTGACAATCTACTCGCCGGACCGCCCGTTGCCGGCGGACAAGCAGCCGCCGGCCGCGACGGTCAAGCGGATGAACCTGTCGCTGCCTGCCACGGCACTGCGGGGGGAGCCCAACCTGCTGCTGAACGGTAGCTTCGAGGAGCTCGGTGCGGATGGCAAACCGGCCGGATGGCTGCTGGCGGGGAAGGCGACGCTCATTGACGACCCGGCGCAGGCCCACGCCGGCAGTCGCGCCGTCCGGGTGAACTTCGACAACGGCGCGGTCCAGTCGCTGGCGACGAAATGCAGCTTCAGTCTGCGCGGCCGGTATCTGGGCAGCGACTGGAGCCGCTACGACAGCGTCGCGCTGCACAAGGTGGCAATCGGCCGCTCGTCGCCGTAGTGGGGAGTTGGCTGCGGGCGTGGCACGGCTCACTCACTCGTACTCCAGCCCGAGGGCCTCCGCTTTGTCGAGGTCGGCCCTGGCACGGTCCTTCTCGCCCAGACCCTCGTAGGCGGTGCTGCGGCCGGAGTAGGCCTCGGCGTTCTTGGGGTCGAGCTCGATGGCCTTGGTATAGTCCTCGACGGCGCCCTGGTAGTCCTGGCGGTCATAGCGCAGCGAGGCGCGGACCAAATAGATGTCAGCGCGGCCGGGCTCGAGCGTGAGTGCCCGGTCGAGGTCCGCGGCCGCCTGCTTGCGGTCGCGCGCCGAGCTGTCGGGCTTGTCCTCGCGCGTCCGCATGCTGCGGTCGAGCAGGTTGCGGGCGCGGCGGACGAGGTACTCGACATTGTCGGGTGCCAGTTGCGCCGCCTTGTCGAAGTCCGCCACCGCCAGCTCGAGGTGCTCCTCGCTGGCGAGGGTCATCCCCTCATGGACCTTGCCCCGCTCGTAGTACGCGTCCGCCCGCTCGGAATCGAGCGTGAGGGCCACGGTGTACTCGACGAGGGCGAGGTCGAACTCGCGCTTCTCCACGTACTCCCGTGCGACCGCAAGGTGCTTGTCGACCTCCGTCGCCATGCCCGCACTGGTCGGTGCGGGAGTCGCCGGCGAGGGGGCCGGCGGGGCCGGGCTCGCGCGCCCCGGCGGGGCCTCATTCCTGGCGGCGGGATTGCAGCCCGCCAGAGTGCCCAGTACCAGCACGCTCACCGCAGTCAGCCACCGGCATGTGCGCACTTGCCATTCCTCCTGTCCGTCGGCCCCCCGCACGGCTTCGCGCGCACTCCGTCAGTGCCCCGCTGAGCGCTGACGGGCATACACGCCCGACCCGATGTACAGCGTAGTGCCCGGGATGACCTCGACGTACCCGAGCTTGCTCTCCTCTTTCCCGGTCAGCGGATTGTTCCAGTAGTAGGCCAGGAAGCCGGCATGCGCCGGGCTCTTCGCGAGCCGCGACAGCTCGCGGATCACGAACAGGCCGCGCGAGTCCTGGTAGTCGGTCTTGTCCTTGCCCGGGAAGTCCTTGAGGGCCGCATGGGCGACATTGACATTGGTGGTGTAGTCGTAGACGAAGAAGTAGCCGCTCGTGTCGTCCATGAAGCGGACCGCATCGACGAAGCGGCGGATGACGTCGACGTCGTAGGCGCCGCCCGGCTTCACAGCCACTGCGCCGAGACCGAGCGCGGCGACGTGCACCGCGGCACGGATGACGGCACGCTCCGCTCGCGTGCCAACCTGCTGTGCGGATGCCGCGGGGGCGGCTACCAGCACGGCGCAGACCATGGCCATCAGGGCAAGACAGGTTTTCACAGTAGCGATCATCCTTCACACGACAACCTGGGCGGGGGCATGCGGCGACGGCGACGTGCCGCCGCCAGTTGCGCGTCCCCGCACCTGTGGGCTGGAGAAGCAGCCGGCTATGCAGAGAATTCGGGGTGAACAGCGTGCTCACCTGCCACAGGCGCGGCGAGGGGACGGGGAGAGGGATGACGCGCAGCAATGGCGAAGGCGGTTGACGACGTTGCGGTGGACAGATGCCCGACCGGGAACGACGGACAGGGGAGGGCCCACGATGCAGACCGCGACCGGGTACACCTGGCATCCCATCGGGGACCTGCCTGACGACTGGACCGACCTCGCGAGCACCGAACTGCCCGCCCTGGCAGACGTCTGGGCGGAGCAGAAGCAGGAGTTGGCGAGCTCGGAGGCACTGCAGCGCTTCAATGAGCGCCTGCGCCGCGAGTGGGCCATCGAGACGGGGGTCATCGAGCGCCTCTACGATATCGACCGTGGCATCACCGAGGTGCTGATTGAGCACGGCATTGACGCCAGCCTCATCCCTCACGGGGCGACGAACCAACCACCCGAGGAGGTTGTCGCGCTGATCAGGGATCAGGAACGGGCGGTTGACTGGCTGTTCGATGTAGTGGCCAACCGGAGGGAGCTCAGCACCGCCTTCATTAAGGGCCTGCACCAGCTTCTCACGCAGCACCAGGAAACGGTGCGAGGGGTCAACGGGAGCGGGGGCGAGGTCCGCGTACCCCTGCGCCGTGGTGACTGGAAGCGGGGTCCCAACAGTCCGATGAGGCCGAACGGGTCGGTGCACGAGTACTGCCCCCCCGAACAAGTTGCCTCCGAGATGGACCGGCTGATGGCGATGTATGTGGCGCACCAGAAGGCGCGGGTGCGGCCGGATGTCGAGGCCGCGTGGCTCCACCATCGCTTCACGCAGATCCACCCGTTCCAGGACGGCAATGGCCGCGTTGCGCGCTGTCTCGCGACACTGGTGTTCTTGCGCGAAGGCTGGTTCCCGCTCGTGATCACAAGATCGGATGACGAGTACATCCGGGCCTCCGAGGCCGCCGATGCGGGCGACCTGGCGCCTCTCACGTCACTCTTCGTGCGCGTCGAGAAGAGGGCGTTCGTCCAGGCGCTCAGCATCTCTCAGCAGGTGGTGTCGGAGCGCGGCCGGGTGTCGGAAGTCGTCGCGGCCGCGGCCGCCAGAGTCAGGGAGCGGAACCAGGCTCAGGCTCGGGAGCTGGCCAGGGCCTTCGAGCTCGCGGAGCCGCTGTTCTCGATCGCCGAGGAGCAGCTCGGCAAGCTGGCACAGCAACTGAACACCACGATGCAGGCCGTCGCCCCGCACTTCGAGGCACACCTGACCGTCTGCCGCAATGGCGAAGAGCGCTCCCACTGGTTCCGCTGGCAGGTGATCCAGGCCGCTCAGGCACTCGGCTACTTCGCCGACCTGCGGACCTACCACGCCTGGCTCCGTCTGCGCCTGCGGGAGAACCGGCAGGAGGACGCCCAGACCGAGCTCCTCGTGTCCTTTCACGGCCTCGGCGAGACCTTCCGGGGAGTCCTGGCGTACAGCGTGGTGACCTTCCGCAAGGAAGCGACGGAGGACGATGACGCAGCCGTTACGGGGTTCGCCGTTGCGTCGCAGGAGGTCTTCCAGGTCAACTACAAGGACGAGGAGCAGAGCGTCCGGGCGCGCTTCGAGCGGTGGCTGCAGGAGTCCCTGGTGGTTGCGCTCGAGCAATGGCGCAGGAGCCTGTGAGCCCGATACGTCGGATTCCAGCACCTTGTAGGCCAGGCCAATGCGCTGCGGTGGCCGCGACCAGACTTCTCACGGAGGCATCCTCATGTCAGCAGTTCCTGTACTGCTCGCGGTTGTGAGCGTGCTTGCGGCGGCAACGGTGGCCCCCGCGCAGCCCCCTCCCGGCTTCAAGCTGCATGCGAAGTTCAGCGGCATCGGCGGGTGTCTGGCGCAGTTGATCGGGCCGGGGCCGGAGCCGGGATCGCAGCGGCTCTACGCGTCCCACATCTACGGCGGCGACACGCTTGACGGCCTGGGCGGCGTCGTCTACAACGGCGTGGCTCCTGGTCCGCGCGGGCAGTTGTACGGGCTCAGTGCGGCCGGCATCTTCACTGTCGACGAGGCTGCGCGGGGCGCCACGGTCGTCGCCCGCTACCCCGGCCCGATCAGTGCCGGCTTTGCCCTCCGAGGCCAGGAGCTGTCCTTCACCTCCGGCCCCCGGATCGTCAGCTACGCCCTGCCGTGAGTTGCGGCTGATGCTGATCCTTCGCCCGAACACCGCACGGCGGTCAAGTGCCGTGGTAAGTACGATGCTGTGGGTCGTGGCCCGTTGCACAGATCGGTCGGTGCAGAGCCCACGGGTGGGGTCGTTGTAGCCCGGAGGGCGGCCGCTACTTGCCACCGGCGGAAGCCGGTGGATTCCAGCGCCCCGCCTCCACAAGAGCCCCGGCAGGGGCGGCAGACGCCGTCCTGGGGCTGTCTACGCCAGTTCTGCCGCCCCTGCCGGGGCTCGATCGACCAGACGGCCAGCCCCCCACCAGCTTCCGCTGGTGGCAAGGTGCGGCCGCCCCGGGGCTACGACGGCAGCCCTGTCGGGCCCATGGGAGGACCCCGCACACCATCAGAATGACGCTGAACGGGGCAATGGTGTCGCGCTAAGGATGAAGCAGTAGGTCTCGGGAACGCGCCGTTCGCCGCGAAGCGGCGGACCGTAGAGCCCCCGAACGGGGGCGCTCAGAAGGTAGCCACGGGTGGCAACCCGTGGATGC
>CAZIWQ010000032.1:319-16666 GCA_964542355.1 uncultured Armatimonadia bacterium | reverse complement strand
GCGGGGGCGAAGGAGGCTCAAGGAGATAGCGGCGGGCGCGGCTAGCCCGGGAGTCCCATTCACCTGCGGGACAAGCCCGCCGGGGTCCTCCCTGACGGCGGCGGGGTCCCGCCCTGCGGGACCCGCCCTACAAACGGCACGGCCAGACGGCGAGCACAGACCCACCCCCACCCCCGGGAGGTCCCCCTCAGATGCGATTGCGTAGCGCACGGATGCTCGGAAGCGCACTTCTCGCGATGGTGCTCGCCGCCGCCGCTCAGGCAGCACCAGTCGCCTTGCCGTCGGGCAAGAAGCTCATCGAGTGGGGCTGGGACGAGCCCGGTCCCGCCTTCATGAAGGCCAATGCCGCCCGCATGGACCGCCTGGGCTTCGATGGTGTCATCTTCCACGCCGAGGCGGTGCGCGATGGCAAGGGGATGAACTTCACGTGGGAGTGCTGGGGCTCCAGGCGCTTCGAGTATTCTGACTTCGCCCGGTCGCTGGCGGACCTGCAGGCCTGCAGGTTCACCCGCCTGACCGACAACTTCGTGCGCTTCAACGTCTGTCCCGGCGATGTGGACTGGTTCGACGAGCAGGCCTTCGCCGTCGTGCTCAACAACGCCGAGTGCGCGGCCCGCTTCGCCCGCGAAGGTGGTTGCCGAGGCTGGATGTTCGATGTAGAGATGTACGGCAAGCGCTTGTTTAGCTACCAGGCGCAGGCCCATAAGGACACCCACAGTTTCGCCGACTACGAGGCCATTGTCCGCCGGCGCGGGCGCCAGTTCATCCAGGCCATCAACCGCCACTACCCCGACATCACGCTGCTGTTGACATACGCCTACAGCATCACCGGCAGCGACGCGGGTCGCAGCAAGCTGGAGTACGGGCTGCTCAAGAGCTTCCTGGACGGCATGTTCGAGGCGGCTGCGCCCCAGACGTCGATCGTGGACGCCTGGGAGGGCGCCTACTCGTATCGGAAGCGGTCGCAGTTCGAGGCGGCGTATCAGAGCATCCACCACAAGCTGGCACGAGTCTCGGCAGTGCCGGACGCCTACCGCAAGCATATCCGGGCCGGCTTCGGCATCTGGATGGACATGAACTTCCGCCGCTACGGCTGGCACACGCACGCGGAAGACTTCGACGCCAACTACTTCCTCCCCGCCGAGTTCGCCTACTCCGTTCACAGCGCACTGCGCGTGACTGACAAGTACGTGTGGGTCTACACCGAGAAGCCGCTGTGGTGGACGAACGTGCGGGTGCCGCTGGCCTACCGTGCAGCCCTGCGGAAGGCCCGGCTGCCCCACGAAGACCTCGATGCCCGGATGGGGCAGCGAGCCATCATGGGCGACACGGGCACGCCCGCCTCCGCGATCCCGCAGGCCGCCAACCAGCCGGGGTATGATGACGAGAGCACGTTCGGCGACCTGAAGCCCAAGTATGACTTCCTCGCCGACCTCCCGAAGACGTGGCAGTTCACCACTGACCCCACGAACCAGGGGACCACCGGCAAGTGGTACGCCCCGGGGTTTGACGCGAGCAAGTGGACCAGCCTTGAGATCGGCAAGTTCTGGGATGAGCAGGGCGTGCAGTTCTGCGGGAATGCGTGGTACCGCCTGACCTGGGACACTCCCACCTTCCCGGCGCCGCCCGGCAAGGCGGTGGTCCTGTTGTTTGGTGCGGCCGATGAGACCGCGCTTGTGTGGGTCAACGGCCAACTGGCCGGCAAGCATGATGAGGGCGCCGACTACGGCTGGGACAAGCGTTTCCTGATCCCGGTGACCGGGAAGCTGAAGCCGGGCGAGAAGAACGTGATCGTCGTCAAGGTGGGCAACAGCGCCCTGGCGGGCGGACTGTGGAAGTCGGTGAAGCTGGCGGTGGCGCGGTAGCCGGTACGCCGGACACTATTGTCGGGCGTGAGACGATGCCCGACAGGAGTGTCGGGCGTACCAGATTCCTGTTCCATTCCCGTCGTCCTGCCGTTCTTCCGTGTCTTCCGTGTATTCCGTGGTCTGACGTCTTCGCTGTTTCCGTGTTCCGGTCTGTCGGTGCATCGCGTGGTCATCCCAGCCGTTCGCACGGCGCCGTTCGCCAGCCCACCGACGAGGGCCCTCACTTGGACAGTCAGCGCAGCCGTGGTGTCACCCCCCGGGCGGTTCTGATCGGCCTCGCTTTGATGCCGCTCAACGTCTACTGGGTAACCCTCGTCGAGGTGCGCTGGTACTCCCTCGACGGCTCCTGCCTGCCCCTGTTCATCACTCCGGTGTTCATGCTCTTCGTGCTGGCCTGCGTGAACCTCGCGGCGATCCGCTTCGCCCCCCGCTTGGCCTTCAGTCAGTCTGAGCTCCTGGTCATCTACCTGATGGTGGTGATCTCCGAGACGCTCGCCGGCCATGACTTCGTCCAGAACCTGTTTGGCGTCATCGGCCACCCGTTCCGGTTCGCAAGCCCGGAGAACGGTTGGGAGGACCTGTTCGGCCAGTACGTGCCCACATGGCTCACCGTCTCCGATGAGACGGCGCTGAAGGGGCTGTATGAGGGCGGAACGTCGGTGTGGGAGCTGGCCGTCGTCCGGCCGTTCCTCCTCCCCCTCCTCGCCTGGGGCGGCTTCCTGTTCGTGCTGATCGGCGTCATGCTCTGCCTCAACGTCCTGGTGCGCAAACCGTGGACCGAGCATGAGAAGCTGTCCTACCCGCTGATTGTGTTGCCGCTGGAGTTGACGCGGGGGCAGGAGACGGCCCGCTTCCTCAGCAACCGGCTGATGTGGGCGGGCTTTGGCGTCTCGGTCGTCATCGACCTGGTCAACGGCTGTGCCGCCGTCTGGCCGCAGATCCCGGAGATCAAGTACATCAAGCTCTACGAGCTGGCGCAGCACTTCCCCGGCCGGCCGTGGAACGCGATGGGCTCCACCCGCATGGGAATGTACCCGTTCGCGATCGGCCTGGCGTACTTTCTGCCCTCGGATCTCAGCTTCTCGTGCTGGTTCTTCTACGTGATCGCCAAGGCCGAGCGGGTGATGGCGGCGATGATCGGCTGGGAGACGGCGAAGGGCTTCCCGTACCTCAACGAGCAGGCGGCCGGGGCCTGGGTTGGTCTCGCCCTGGTGGCGCTGCTGGCGACCCGGTCGCACCTGGTCAAGGTGTGGGACCACATCCGGGGCCTGCCGACTGACCTCGACGACGCCCAGGAGCCGATCAGCTACCGGGCGGCCGTCGCCGGCATTGCCGTCGGTGTGGCAGCCCTGGTGGCATTCTGCAGCTACGCCGGGATGTCACTGGGCACCGTCATCGGGTTTCTAGCGATTTTCTACCTGCTCTCGCTCGCCATCACGCGCGTGCGGGCCGAGCTGGGGACGCCGCATGAGGTCTACTTCGTGAACCCCCACCGGATCATGGTGCAGATCGCCGGCGCGGATGCCTTCAGTACCCGCGACCTCACCGCCCTGTCGGCCACCTACTGGTTCAACCGCGGGTACCGCTGCCACCCGATGCCGTGTCAGCTTGAGGCGTTCAAGATGAGCGAGTACGCGGCCCTCGATCGCCGGTGGCTGGCCGGGGCCATCCTGCTCGCGACGCTGGCCGCCATCGTCTTCAGTTGCTGGGCCAATCTCGCCATCTGTCTGCGCGAGGGCGCTTCCGCCCGCTGCCAGGGCTTCAAGAGCTGGGTGGGGTGGGAGACGTACAACCGGCTGGCGAGCTGGCTGCGCTCCCCCGAGCCGCCTGACTACAAGGCGGTGACAGGGATGGTGGTGGGGGCGGTGATCGTGGTGGCGCTCAAGGCGCTGCGGTTCCGCTACACCACGTTGCCGTTCCACCCCGCGGGCTACGCGCTCGCGATCTCGTTTGCGATGGACTACTTCTGGTTTGCGTTTCTGGTAAGCTGGCTGGCGAAGACGGTGCTGATGCGCTATTGGGGGCAGCGGGCGCACCGCCAGGGGATCTGGTTCTGCCTGGGGCTCTTGGCGGGGGACTACTGCGCCGGGGCGATCTGGGCGATCATCGGCCCGGCGCTGGGCATCCGCAACTACAAGATCTTCATCTAGTCCGCTCTCTTCCGGAACGGCTTGGGGCTCCGCCCCAAACCCCGCTGGGGCCACAGGCCCCAGACCCCGTCTTGCGCCCCCTGGCGGCGCGCAGACGGCGCGCGCCGCCAGGGGGCGTCTGGGTTGCCCGAGTGGCCCTCCGGTGGGCACCGACGCGACACCGGGCCTGATCCCGGGCCTCGCAACGCGAGGTCGCAGGTGCCGGCAGGCCCGAGAGGGAACCCCTGTCTGCCCCGAGAGGTCGTGCAGCCGCACAGAAGGCGCGACACTCGTTCGGTACGGCGATGCTGATCCTTCGCCCGAAGACCGCGTAGCGGTCTGGGCTCTGACACTCCGGCGCAGAGACCGGCGGCGTCGGCACGCATCGCCCTTGTCGGAGGTGCTGCCATGCTGCAACAATCGGGCACGAGCCGGATCGGTTGGCTGACACTCGTGGGGTTGACCCTGGCTCTCGGCGCAGCCGCCCAGCCGCTCACCCTCGTGGCGGACGGCAAGAGCGCCTACGTGATCTACCGCGACCCGGGGGCGCCCCCCAGCGTCCTGTTGGCGTCGCGCGAGTTGCAGCGCATCATCGCGGCGGCGACCGGCGTGACACTGCCGCTGAGCGACCAGCCGGCCACGCCGATGATCTGCGTCGGCAACAACGCGGCCAGCCAGGCGGCGGGCCTCCAGACCGACGAGCTGCCCCACGACGCCTTCCTGATCCGGACGCGCGGTGACAACCTCTTCCTCCTCGGCCGCGACTTCCCCGGCGACAACTACCCCATGCGCGGGTGGACCAGCCGGGGCACACTGAATGCGGTCTACGACTTCCTGGAGCGGTTCGCCGGGGTGCGCTGGCTGATGCCGGGCGAGGCCGGGGAGGAGATCCCGTCGCGGGAGCGTCTGGCCGTCGCGGCGCTGGACGAGACGCACGTCCCGCGGATCCCCATCCGCTACCTGGTGGACATCCAGGACCGCCGCCCCCCCGGCGACAAGGGGCCCAACTACCCCAAGGAGTGGCTCCTGCGGCAGAAGATGCCCTCCACCTCCGACGGCCGGCGCATGGACCATAGCCACTTCTGGAGCATCATGGTGCCCCGGGAGCAGTGGTCGGCTCACCCCGAGTGGCTGGCGAAGGACCCATCCGGCAAGCCCCACAGCTACGAGAAGCACCCCGCGGGCGTCAAGTTCTGCACCACCAACCCGGAGCTGATCCAGGCATTCGCCGAGGGAGTGATGCAGTTCATCGCCACTCACGCGAACTGGCAGTATATCCCGATCTCCCCCAGCGATGGGGGCGACTTCTGCGAGTGCCCGGAGTGCAGCAAGTTGCTTTCCAAGGACCCCTTCGGCCGCGTCTCCTACAGCGGCGTGATGCTCAAGTTCTACAACGACGTGGCGAGGATCGTCGGGCGGAAGCACCCCGACAAGGGGCTGGCGGGGTATGTCTACTACAACTACATGTACCCGCCAACCGCGGCGCCGCAGATGGAGCCGAACGTGTGGCTGGTGCAGGCTCCGCTGAACTACTACGGCTATGGCCTGCTCAAGCCGGTCTATCGCGAGGAGTTCGCCGGGGTGGTCGGCGGCTGGCTGAAGATCACCCCCCACTTCGTGTACCACAACTACAGCAACTGGATGCGGTCGTTCAACGGCGCCCCCCTGCCGGCGGCCCGGGACATCCTGAAGCTGGAGGTGCCAACGGCAGCGCGGCTGGGGGCGCAGGGGTTTGAGATGCTGGGCCTGGGGGCCTGGGGTGTCGGGGCCCCCGCGAACTACATCTACGCCAAGCAGCTCTGGGACCCGGCTGTCGATGTCGAGCAGACCTATGACGAGTGGTTGCGGCTGGCCTACGGCCCGGCCGCCGCGCCCATGCGCAAGCTCCTCGACCTTGTGGAGCAGCGGTTCGTGGCGCACAAGTCGGCGGAGAGCCCGGTCTACAGGGGCGAGATGTACGAGATGAACTACGCCCGGGTCGAGCAGATCTACCTGCCCATCTTCCCTCAGATGGAAAGTCTCTACCTGAAGGCCGTGGGCGCAGCCCGAACCGACAAGCAGAGACAGCGGCTTAGCTACTTCGGGGACAACCTCATCCAGTTGCACTGGGGGATGACGCGAGCGGGGATGACCTGGCCGGGGGCCGAGAAGTCCGTCTTCTCCCGCACCGACGGAGAGTACCAGCAGTTCCTGCGCGACACCGAGTTCGCCTGGTGGATCTACCGCGACGCCGGCAAGCGCTACACGGCCCCGATCTGGAAGGGCGAATGGAGCGGGTAGCGCCGCGCGTTTACCCGATCCGCGCGCGGTGGTATCATAGTACCGAGTACCATCACAGTCTGGAAAGGATGAGTTCTCATGAGACGTGGCTTCACCCTGATTGAGCTGTTGGTGGTGATCGCGATCATCGCCATCCTGGCCGCCATCCTGTTCCCGGTCTTCGCTCGTGCGAGGGAGAAGGCGCGCCAGAGCAGTTGTCTGAGCAACCTCAAGCAGATCATGCTGGCGACACTGGCCTATGCCCAGGACTACGACGAGATGATGAACGAGCTGTACCGTGGCGGCGGGCCATACAACTCTGTTCCCTGGACGGCGCAGCTCGAGCCCTACATCAAGAACCGGCAGATCTTCGTCTGCCCCAGCAACAAGTTCAACCACTGCAGCACCGCGGGCTCGTGGGCCTATGTCCTGTGGCACGACTACTGGCCCAACAGCTACGGCTTCAACAACTGGGCCGGCCAGGGCCCGTGGGCTGGATACACCGATAGCGGTGGCAAGGAGCTCGCGAAGATCAAGCGGCCCGCCGAGGTCATCCACATCGGGGACCACACGAGCTGCTATCAGTTCTACTGGACCACCGGAAACTACGTTGACACGTGGAATGCCTCCGGCTCCAGGCCGCACAACGACGGGGGCAACTTCGCGTACGTCGACGGGCATGCCAAGTGGAACCGGATGCTCAAGAACGAGGACTTCGCCGCGAACTACTGATGCCCCGGACCCGGGTAGACATGGCGGGACAGTCGCCTGCGGGTAGAGCCGGACCCGCAGGCGGCTCGCCTGGCGCGCGTTAGCCCTCCCACGGCCCGGCGACCGCCACCGCCTCCCCCGTCGCAATGGACCGCAGCGCTGCCAGCGATACCTGCAGGGCCCACAGTCCATCTTCGCCCGAGGCGGCGACGGGCTTGTCCTCGCGAATGGCATCGGCGAAGGCCTTCAGTTGCAGGGGGTGCATGTCGGTGCTGAGGCCCTCGAAGACCTCCTGCTCGCCGGCAGGCCCCCGGCGCTCAACCCTCGCGGTCTCGATCGTGAGCAGCCCCCGTGGCCCGATGCAATCCTCCAGCGTCTGCCCGGTCACGCCCTTCGGCAGGCCCCAGGTCATGCTCAGCATCCCGATGTCGCCGGACGCATACTCGACGATCATCGTGAACGTGTCGACCTGCGGGTCGATGTCAGGCTTGTCCGGCGAGCTGTCCATGATCGTCAGACCGGCAGCCTTGACGCGCACGGGGTTGCTGCCGAAGACCACGCGCCACTGGTCCGTATAGTGGCAACTGATGTCGAGGAGGGGCCCGCCGCCGAGGTGCTTGTCCATGATCCACGGCTTGGGGCGGATCTCCCAGGCACTGGCGTGGCGGTACATGACGGGGCGGCCCAGCCGCCCGGACTGCACGATCGCGCGGACCGTCTGCACCTGCCCCATGAATCGCTTGCAGAAGCCGTAAGCCAGCTTGAGGCCGCGCGCTTCGGCGGTGCGGATCATCTCACGCCCGTCCGCGAGCGACAGCGCAATGGGCTTCTCGCAGATGACATGACAGCCGCGCTCGAGCGCCGCGACCGTGCACTCGCGGTGCAGGGCCGACGGCACAGCAACCGAGACGGCGGCCAGCCCCGCCACCTGCAGTGCTTCGCGATAGTCGGCGAACCACGGACAGCCCACCTCTTCGCCGAGGGCCCGAGCCCGCTCGGTCCACGGGTCCGCGACGGCGACTACCCGGGCCCCGGGAACGGTCGGCCAGTTGCGCGCGTGGACCTGTCCCAGCGCGCCGGCCCCGATGACACAGACCTTCAGCTCACCCATGGTGGCCCTCCTCGCTCATTGGCAGCATGCAGGACAAGTTCGTGGTTCCCCTTCATCACCCCTCCTGCAGGTCACCGGCCGCGGGGAGCACAATGCCGCCCCGCCTCGGCGGCCATCGCCCCGGGGCCGCCGTGAGTGCCGCCTCGCCGCGAACGAGGTCCTCCGGCCGGTAGCGGCGAAACCGTCCTCCTCCGCGGTTCCGTCAGGCAGGTCCTTCGCCCGCGGACCGCTACGCGGTCCTGGCTCAGGATGACAACGCTGAGGGGCCGCCGGCGGCTCTCTGCGCACCGGCCGGCCGGCAGAAAGGACAGGTGCCATGCCCAAAGTCCAGGTGCACGGATCGCTCATCGGCTACTTCCACCCGTGGCCGCTGGTGCTGGTCAGCACAGTCGACACCCGCCCCGCGGCGGCCGGCAAGCCCAATATCATCACGATCGGCGCCTCCTCCATCTGCAGCGCCAACCCGCCCGTGGTCGGTGTGGCTGTCGGTGTCGGCCGCTACTCGCTGGAGCTGATCCGGGAGACGAATGACTTCGGGGTGAATCTGCCCGATCGCAGCCAACTGGCGGCCACCGACCTGTGCGGGACTGTGTCGGGTCGCGCGCTGGATAAGTTCGCAGCCGCCGGCTTCACCCCGCAACCCTCGACGCAGATCACCGCCCCCCTGATCGCCGAGTGCCCCGTCAGCCTGGAATGCCGCGTGGTCGAGGTTGCCCACCTGGGCAGTCACGACTGGGTGATGGGCGAGATCGTGGCGGCCCACGTCGACTCCGAGCACTTGCGGGGGCAGGCACTGGACACCGCCACGCTCGACCCGCTCGTGTGCTACTGGGGTGAGTACTGGTCGATCGGGGAGAAGCTTGGTGACTGGGGCGCCACGCGCCGGGGAACCTCCGAGAAAGCGTAACACATGTTCGCCTCGCGCAGCCATGACGGCACGCGAGAGAAAGGGAAGCACAGCATGAACGAGGGACACAGCCAGGAGGGTCCTGCCGCCGGCCCGTTGCGGGCCGGGGTGGCCAAGCGCGACATCACGACTGATGCCCCCGGGACGGTGATCCATGACCCCCTGTGCGCCCGGGCGCTGGTGCTCGACGACGGCACGACTACGGTGGCCATCGTCGCGATGGATGTGGTCGCCATCGGCGGCATCAGTGATGTGAAGGACGAGTTCCTGCCGCGGTTGCGCCGGCGCATCGAGGGGGAGCTGGGCATCCCCGGCGGCCACGTCCTGGTCAACGCCTCACACACCCATCCTCTGGGGCGGCTCTTGTGTGAGGACGACGAGCAGGTGGCGCGGACGTTCGACGCGGTCCGGCGGGCGCAGGCGAGCATGGTGCCCGTGCAGGTCGGCGTCGGGGTCGGCCATGAGGATCGCTTCACGATCAACCGCACCCTGCGGATGAAGGATGGCTCGGCCTGGACCATCCGGCACGCCCATCCCTGCCCGCCGGATGAGGAGGTGAAGGAGCTGGGGCCGCTCGACCCCGCGATCGGTGTGTTGCGCATCGACCGGCTCGATGGGCGGCCGTTCGCCGTGGTCTTCAACTTCGCGTGCCACCCTCTCATGGGCTTCCACGGCCGGGGTCTGACGGCCAACTTCCCGGGCTTTGCGGCGCAGGTCATCGAGGACAACGTCGGTCACGGGGCGATGGCGCTGTTCCTCCAGGGCGCGGGGGGCGATGTCTGCGATGTGCTCTACAAGGACGTCAACCGCCCGCGCGACATGCGCCCCTACGGGATGATGCTGGGGCTGAGCACCCTCAAAGCGTGGCATGAGATCCAGACCGGTGCGGCGAGCCTGAAGGTCGTGTCGGAGACCATCCAACTGCCGCGCCGCACCGACATCCCGCGGCGGCTGGAGGCGGAGAAGAAGCTGCAAGATGAGCTCGTGCAGCAGTTCCAGGGCACAACCCTGAGCTTCAAGACGTTCCTGCCGTTGTACCTCAAGTACGCCCTCGACCCCGAGTTCCCGGCGGACTACTCGTACCGCTACCTCCACGACGAGGCGCTCGGGCGTACGGACATGCAGGAGATGGACGCGCACAACCGCCAGACCATTGCCAAGTACCTCCACAACATCCGGGTCATGGAGCGGTTAGGGCGCATCCAGGACGACGTGGCCACGCTGAAGTGGCACCAGGCCTACAACGACAACTCCGGGGAGGACACCATCGCGGCGGAAGTGCAGGGGATCCGCATCGGCGACTGTGTGCTGATCACCTCGCCGGCGGAGGTGCTCACCCGCGTCGGCCTGCGGGTGAAGGCCGCTTCGCCCCACCCGCATACGTTCATCTCAGCCTTCTCCAACGGCTATGTGCACTACGGGGCGCCGGCCGATGAGTACCCGCCGGGGGGCTATGAAGTGACGGAGTGCCTGCTGGCGCCGGAATGGCAGGAGCTCTACGAAGAGACGGCCGCGGCCGTCCTGGCGCGGCTGTAGGGAGGGCGGGGGCGAAGAGGAGAAGTGAGAGGGGGGGGCTCGCGAGCTAGCCCACTCAGTCTCGCTCACCTGCCCGACAAGCGGGCAGGGGTCGAACGGCCCGCATGCCCCGACCCGGTCTTCTGCCCCGCCGCCGTGGTCCCGCTTGCGGGACCGCCCTGAGCCCGCGTAGCGGGAGAAGGGTCGCCGTTGTAGGGCGCGGACCTGTGCCGCGCCGGGGCGGCGTGGGGCAGTGGCCTGTCGGCATTCCCATGCTGCGAGCCGTTCCTGGGAGCGCGGGCGTCCCGCCCGCAGCCGTTTGCCGTTCCCCCCCTCTCCGCCCTGTGGAGAGGGTTGGACGACAACGTCCGACGGCGGCGTGTCACGCGTTCCGGTACCCACCTGCTGACACCCCCTCTCCGGGACGGAGAGGCTTGGCGGACGCAGGCGCGGAGCGCCTGGAGCGTCCGCGGGGTCGGGGGGTGAGGCCGGCACGGCGCATGCCAACGCCGGCAGGTAGCCGATGACAACGACAACGGCCTTGACGAGGCTTAAGGATCCCACATACGGCAACGGCCTACCGCCCCCACGCGCTACGACCCGCCGGCGACCATCGTGGCCGGGTTGTGCAGGCTGTCCCACAAGGCCTGTGCCGGTGGGACGACGGTCGGGTTCTCCAGCGCCAGCGGCGCGTGAGGGAGCAGATACACGATCTGCGACTGAGGCCGACTCACGCTCAGCCCCTTGCCCCACAGGTTCATCACCTGAATCGAGTCGCCCCCGTCGTAGTAGCGGGTGACATCGTACGAGACGTCCGAGTGGGCCGCCTCCCACCGCCGCTCGATAGCCACGCCGAGTCCCCCCCCGCCGTCCCGCGTCCAGGAGCAGTCAAACCAGCCGGCCTTGTCGGCATTGTCCGGGCCCGGCGCCCCGCCGAGGTAGCCGAACAACAGGTCACGATAGGCGCTGCTATCGTGCAGCTCCCCGCGCTGCACCGGCCCGCCGGGGCCCGCCTGCAGCGCATACACCCCCCCATGCTGCGGGAAGCTACATCCCTCGCTGGAGCTGGTAGCTTGCATCTCCTGCTGCGGTACGAACCAACGCTCGAGGCGGATCAGGGCTGCCTGCGAGTAGAACAGATAGCGACTGGAACCCTCGGCGCGGCCGTTGGCGAACGGGATGGTCACCACCAGGCCCCCTGGCAACTGCCGGACCTCGGCGGGCCGGAAGCCCTCGTACCCGGTGCAGGAGAACCGCCAGGGCGACCCGAGCAGCTCCGGGCTCGCGGGGCCCGACTTGAGTGAGGTGATCTGGTCATGGACCAGATCCAGCGTTGCGACGTACCCCGCTCCCGTCACGGTCAGGATGTCACCCGTGCGCTGCCCCATCGCCGCGGGGGGCGGGGCCTCCGCCGGCGCGGGGGCTAGCTGGAACGCTTGTGGCTGATCCGCCGCGGGCTCCGGGGCAACCCACGTGGCCACGTGCTCCTTGCTTCCCGGCAGGCCGGGGAGGGTGCAGGCAGCCACCGGCCGGCCGCGAGCGCCGTCCGCTCCGAGCGGATAGGCAAGCGCGGACGATGGCCCCAGGGCCACCGGGGCAAAGCACGCCAGGCCGGCGTGGCTCGTCGGCAGCGGCGGCCGGCAGAGCACGAGACCGGGCTCCGGCAGTGACGCGGCCACCTGGATCCAGACCGACTCGTTGAGAACCGTTGTCCCCGGCTGTGGCACGAGCCGCAGGCTGTAGGTGTGCACGCCCTGCTCGCGGGGCACCGTGGCCGTCACCGTGACCCCCTCTCCCGCGGCCAGCGGGTCTGCAAGCACGTGCTGCGACACCGCGCGGAAGGCGTCACCATACCCGGTGCCGACTGCTACGCACGCGCCCCGGGCCGCCATCCCCCCGCGGTTGCCCAGCGACGCAGTCAGCGTCACCGCCTCCGCGGTGAGCTGCGCCCGCATGGAACCGGGGACGAGGGTCAGCACCGGGCGCACGTAGTACTCCCCGCAGAGCTGATCGGCATACTCGGCGACACCGGGGGCGGCCGAGGACGAGGTGAAGAAGCCCACTCCCGGCAGCTCCGGGGCAACGGTCTTGAGGTACCTGATCTGGCGCAGGACGTCCTCTCTCGTCGGTGTCACGGTCGGGCGCTTCTCCGCATCCCTCACGATGTTGATCCCCAGCCCGGGGATCACACGGTCAATCACCCCCGCCTCGCGTGCACCCCGGACGTATGTGTCGATGGTTCCCAGATGGTTGCCGCGGTAGTTGAGGTAGACCTCGGGGACGAACAGGTCGACGCAGTCCGTGTAGTCGCCCCAGTAGCGGTGGGTCCCCATGAACCAGATGACGCGGAAGCCGTCGGGGTGTGCCTGCCTGTGGGCCCGCACCGCACTCATGATCTTCTCGCCCAGCGCGTCGAGACCGCCGACCTCGTCGATGGCGATGCAGGGGGCCAGGTTGTAGGAGTCGGTGAACTGCTCGGTCGACCATGCCTTGTTGCAGACGCCGGCCTTCCACTGACAGGGCAGCGCGCCCTGTCGGCGCCACCATTCGGCATCGGCCGGCTTGACGGTCGTCGGGACGTTGCACCACGCGAAGTCGCGCGGGGCCCCGAACCAGACGAAGTAGAGGGGGCGGGCGGTGACCGGGAGGGTGCGTGTCAGGCGGGCTACCCCCGCCGCGGTCGCAACCCCAAACACGAGGGTGTGCCAGCCATCCTCCGTGGGCGTCCACGAGAGGGGGACGTCCTGCGACTTGCCCGGCGCCAGGTCGACCGTCACCGTCTGCCGGGCGACCTCGCGCGCCGAGACGTCCAGTGTCACGGTGACGTCGCCCCGCAGGGGGGCATCGGCGGGCGCGGTGAGGCGAACGGCAAAGCGCACCTCATGTCCGACGCTGGGGATGCGGGTGGAGGTGGCGATGTCATCCGGGGTGAGGACGGGCGCTGCGGCCCAACCGGCGACGGCTACGAGGAGCACGCACAGTGAGGTCAGACCGGGGCACATGGGCCTGCCGCCCTTCGCGAGGTGGCGCGCGGCCGGAGGGCACAGTCGGGGATCCAGTCGCCGCGACCGCCTCCGGGTGGCGCGCTCGGGTATGGGGTCTTGCGCCCGGCGGGCGCGGCGCCCGCGGGTGAGGATGCAGGAGCCCGGCGCCGTCCCGTCAGCGCCGTGGGCCGCCGGACGCGGCGGTGGCCTGCAGCACGCCGGCGACCGCCGTGAGCACGGCTTTCGCTGACAACGGCTTGTGGAGATAGCCGGCGACCCCCAGGTCGAGGGCCGGGTCGGGAGCGCCGTGTGGCAGTTGGCCCGTCAACACAACGATCGGGACGGTGAGCCCGTGGCTCCGGCAGTGCTCGACGACCGCACGCCCGCCGCCCCCCGGCATCAGCAGGTCCGTGACGACCAGGTCGAACTCGCGGGCTTGGAGCAGGGCGATGGCGTCGGAGGCATTCCCCACATCAACCACCGTATAGCCCTCTGTCTGCAGGGTGCCGGCGATGATCTCGCGCAGCTCCAGCTCGTCATCGGCCAGCAGGATGCGCCCGCCTGCGGCCGGTGCGGGACTGCCGGGAGCGCGGCCCTGCTCGTCCGGCACGGCGGGCGCGGTGTCGTTCGCACAGGCCGGGAACCTGAGCTCGAAGCTGGTCCCCCGGTGCGGCTCGCTCCTGGCAGTGATGGTCCCGCCGTGAGCGGTGACGATCCCGTGGGAGACCGGGAGGCCCAGGCCCGTGCCCGGCACGTCGCTCTCCCCCAGCCGTCCCTTCGTCGTGTAGAAGGGCTCGAAGATGCGCCGGAGCTGATCCGCCGTCATGCCACAGCCGGTGTCCGTGACGTGGGCCACCACCTCGCCCGGTCCGGTGTCAGTAGCCAGATTCTCTGTCGCGATCGTCAACCGGCCACCCCGGGGCATGGCGTGGCAGGCGTTGATGAACAGGTTGAGGAACACCTGCTCGAGCTGCCCGACATCGGCCAGGATGCGGGCGGAGCCCGTGTGCTCGCTCAGCACCACCTCGATGTCCGCGACCTGCAACTGGTGCGCCGCGAGCGACAGCGCGCCCGCAATGGCCGCCTCGATGCGCATGCGTTCGCGCTTCGGCTCCTGCGGCCGGCTGAACGTCGACAGCTCGCGACAGATCTCGGCGCCCCGGGTCGTCTGGCGGCAGACCATCGTGGCCAGTTTCTCGAAGTCGGCCGGATTGCGCGTCGCCAGCGCCCGCTCGGCGCGCAGCAGCATGCTGGCCAGTAGATTATTGAACTCGTGGGCGACCCCCGCAGCAAGCTGTCCCACGGTGGCCAGTCGCGCCGAATCCTCCGCCCGCTTGCGGTCGGTAATGTCCACCGTCACGAACGTGACACCCTGTGACGGGTCCCCCGCGTCGACGGGCGTGGTTGACAACATGAAGTCGACCAGGACGCCATCTTTCCGGCGGCAGCGCACCTCGATGGTGGCACTGCCCCGGGCGGCAACCTGCTCGCCGATCATCGCGGTGGCGGCCGCATACTCCTCCTCCGTTGGATAGAGCATCCGGACCTCCGCGCCGATCAGCTCTTGCTCGGAGTAGCCCGTCGCCTCGCAGACGCACGAGTTGACCTCCGTCAGCACCCCGTCTGTCACCGCCCCGATCCCGATAGGCGCGGCGCGGAAGATGCTCCGCAGCCGGTTCTCACTGCGGCGCAGGGCGTCCTCGGCCCGCCGCAGCTCGGTGACGTCCGTGAGCATGGCGAACGATCCGGCGAAGGAGCCATCGTCGGCGTGCAGGGGTGTGGCCGACACGGACATCAGCACCGTATGACCGTCGCGGTGGCGGAACCTGCGCACGTACCGGTCACCGGCCCCCGCCCGGCGCAGTGCGGCTGTCTGCTCGTTGTCGGCGAGGTCCTCCTCGCATATGAAGTCGGTTGCCGGACGCCCCACGAGCTCCGCCGGCTCATAGCCCAGCAACTCGGCGAGCCGGGGGTTGACGTACGTCGTCCGCCACTCGGCGTCACAGGACCAGATCCCCTCGTTGGCGGTTTCCACGATGTAGCGATAGCGCCGCTCGCTGGCTACCAGTGCCGACGCCGACGCCGCCAGGCGGAGGTTCTCACGCTGGGTCCGGCGCTGCACGAGCACCAGCACGGTGACCAGCAGGCCCGCCAGCAGTGCTGCGACAACGTATCCCCCGGTGCGCCCCGCGAGGCGCGCATGCCAGGCCTGAGCGGCAATGTCCATCCCCAGCACGGCAGTGGCGCCGGGCGTGTGCGGATCAGCCAGCGGCACCAGGCCACTGACCCATGTCCCCCAGCGGTCCGTTGCGGGGCCGCCGACGACGCTCCGGCGCGTGGCGAAGGCCTCCAGGGTGGCGGCGGTCGCCTCGGTGTAGACCTGCCCTGCGGGCGAGCAGTCGGGGCTGGTGTCGGGCTCGGAGTCCCCGTAGAAGAACACGGCCCCGTCTGGTCGCCGGCCCATCAGGTAGACGAACCGGCAGAGCGGGTCCTGCGACCGTACCCGAGCCAACTGCTGCTTCAGACGGCGATAGGCGGGTGAGCCCAGGTCGGCGGCGGAGCCCGTCAGCTCGCGGAAGTCCGCCAACGGCAGCGAAGCAGCTACGAGCTTCGCCTCGATCACCAGCGCCTCGCGCATCCGCCGGTCCTCACGGGCCGCCGCCTGCCAGGCAACGAGTGTCCCGCAGGCGAACACCGCCAGCAAGAGCACACTGACGAGTGCTTTAAACTCTACAACATGGCGGACGAAGCCATTCTCAGCCAGGGTAAAATTGAGAATATTGGGGCAGACAGTTCGGTTTTTAGCTTGAGTTGTGCCGGGAAAAAACAGGAGGGAACCGCCGGTTTTCCTACCTATGAAGCT
>CAZIWQ010000032.1:0-309 GCA_964542355.1 uncultured Armatimonadia bacterium | reverse complement strand
CCTGTCCACGGCCATGCTTCCGCGTCACCTCGGCTCACGCCGTCCACTTGCTTGCCACCGGCCTCGCCGGTGGCAAGCAAAGACCTGTTACTTGTGGTGTTCCGCCGCCCCCACGGCGGGACCTCCCGTGCGCGGGCACCGGCGAGCATCCCGCCTGCCGTGCAAGTGGCGGGCACACCGCCCCACCAGGTCGCTGCAATCTGCGTGCCATCGCTGCCCGGGAAGGGTCTGGGGGGCTGGCCGAGATAGCCACATCCGGCCGGCCCCCGAGGCGTAGCGGCCGGCGGAGTGCCCTCCAGAGCCATTCTG
>CAZIWQ010000031.1:14801-16804 GCA_964542355.1 uncultured Armatimonadia bacterium | reverse complement strand
AATCCCGGCCCGGCCGGCGCCGGCTTTGTGATCATGGGTTCTGACGGCAGCACGCTCGAGCAGGGCTCGGTGCCGATCGGCCATGGGACGAACAATATCGCCGAGTACCAGGCGGCCATCTCGGCGCTCGAGGCGGCGACGACGCTGGGACTCACCCACCTGCGGATCCGGTCCGACAGTGAGTTGATGTGCAAGCAGATGTGGGGGCAGTACCGGGTCAAGGACGCCACCCTGAGACGGATGCACGTGCGGGTCCGCGAGCTGATGCAGGGGTTTGCCAGTGTCGTCTTCGAGCACGTGCCCCGGGAGCACAACAGCCGCGCCGACAAGCTTGCCGGCGCGGCGGCGCAGGAAGCCCGCCAGCGTGGCGCGGGCCGGCCGGCACGCTCGGAAGTGAGGTAGGGGGGCCCCCACCATGGCCTTCGGGCGCACCGTTCTGACGCCGGAGGCGGTCGCCAAGCTCGGCTCGATGGAGCTGCGGGCGCGCGCCATCGTGGAAGGCCACTTCTCCGGCCAGCACCGCAGTCTCTACCGCGGCGCCAGCGTGGAGTTCGCAGACCATCGTGAGTACTCACCCGGCGACGAGAGCCGCCACATTGACTGGAAGGTCTATGGCCGGCGCAACCGCCTGTTCGTCAAGGAGTTCGATGCGGAGACCAACCTCAATGTGCACCTGCTCGTGGATGCCAGTCGGTCCATGGACTACGGGACCCCGGTGCGCAAGCTCGACTATGCCTGCGCCCTGGCCGCGGGCCTCGCCTATCTGGCGACGCGGCAGCGTGACGCCACCTCGCTCGCGCTGTTTGACGCCGCCGTTCAAGTCCAGCTCCCCCCGCAAAGCCGACCCGCACATCTGCAGCGGGTGTTTGACGCGCTCGAGCGGGTGGTGGTGGGTCGCGACACGAACATCACTGCCGCCGTGGAGACAGTGGCGCAGTCGCTCAAGCGGCGGGGCCTGGTCGTCCTGATCTCCGATCTGCTCGACGAGCCGGCGCCGCTGCTCCGCGCCCTGGGCTACCTGCGCCATCGCGGGCACGATGTCGTCGTGCTCCACGTCATCGATCGGACGGAGCTGGAGTTCGACTTCCGGGGGCTGGCACAGTTCGAGGACATGGAGACGGGCGAGCGCGTGGTGGCGCAGCCGACGGCGATGCGACGCGACTATCTGCGGGCGCTGCAGGAGTTCGTGGGTGAGTTGAAGGGGGGGTGCCGCAGCCGCCACATCGACCACGAGCTGCTCGATACACGGCGGCCGTTCGACGCGGCGCTGACGGCATACCTCAGTCGGCGGGAACAGGTCCGGTAGTGGCCGACCTGCAGAAGGCAACGGGGGACCCGGCCCACTAGGCCAAGTCCCCCGTTGTCGCCTAACAGCAGACGCCTGTCAGCGCCTGCCGGGTTACTTCGTGTCGGCTGCTACCTCAAAGCAGTTAGAGGAGTTGTTGACACACCTCTTGGTCGTCCTCACCAACGCCGGGAAGCCCCAGATCGACGTGACTGCGAAGAAGAACAGCATCAAGGCATACTCGACCGTGGTGAGGCCCGATCTCCGCTTCCGCCGGAATGCTCTGACCATGCGGGTCATCTCCCTGCCTAGTGACTGCACGGGCCTAGGCACTGGCTAAACTATACCCCTCATGCCTCAAGACATCAACACCTATTTGCGTTTGCGATACTATACCTTTCGCCGGAAAAGGTAAGCCCGGGACGCGACGCCTGAGCCGTTTCCTCTCGCCCGACGGCTAGACCTCGCATCCGCCGGCGCCGTTCTCCTAGCGATCTCGGTCTGCGGCGCCCGATTGCCTACGCCGTTGGCAGGGCCGGTGCCGGCCACGACCAACGGCCAGGGCAACGGCAACGACAACGGCGGCATTCGGCATGCGGCATGTGGCATCCGGCAACGGCAACGGCGACGGCGACGGCGGACGGACAACGGCGATGGCAACGGCGACGGCGAACGGACCACGGCGACGGCGGACGGCTCGCGGTCTGGTGACCGCTCC
>CAZIWQ010000031.1:0-14791 GCA_964542355.1 uncultured Armatimonadia bacterium | reverse complement strand
GTTGGCAGGGCCGGTGCCGGCCACGACCAACGGCCAGGGCAACGGCGACGGCGGCATTCGGCATGTGGCATGTGGCATCAGGCAACGGCGACGGCAACGGCAACGGCGACGACGGACAGACCACGGCGGACGGACCACGGCGATGGCAATGGCGACGGCGGACGGCTCGCGGTCTGGCGGGGGCTCCTGCCTACGGCGTGGCAAGACACAGATCGGCGATGCTGTCGAGGACGAAATCGGGCTGCGCGGGCGCCTCGGCCAGAGGGGTGCCCCGACCCACTCCGGTCAGGACGAGGGCCGTTGCCATCCCCGCGTTGTGCCCGAACAGGATATCCGTGGTCACGCGATCACCCACCATCAAGCACTCATGGGCAGCGCACGGGAGCTGCGCCAGGGCCATCTCCGCCATCACGAGCGAGGGTTTGCCGGCGTACGCCTCAACCTGCCTGCCACTGCACGCCTCGACGGCCGCGACGAGGGTGCCGCAGTCGGGCACGACGGTCCCCCCCGGCATTGGGCACGTGACATCGGGATTGGTCGCCACCAGCCGGGCACCGTGGCGGAGCGCCTGGAGTGCCGTGTCGAGCTTGGCGTAGCTGAATTCACGATCCCACGACACGACGACGACATCCGTCTGCCGGGGATCGGTGACGACACTCATCCCGGCGGCGGTGAGGTCGTTGAGCACCGGGAGCTCCGCGATGGCATACACGCGCGCGCCGGGCATCTCGCGGGCCAGGTAGTAGGCCAGGGCCTGCGAGGAGTTCAGAACATGCGCGGCGGGGGTGGGGATCCCCAGGGCGCTGAGCTTGTCGGCATACGAGGCGGCGGTGGCAATGGGCTTGTTCGAGAGGAAGCGCACGTAGCGGCCGGCGGCGCGGAGGGAGGCGACGGCGCGGTCGGCCCCGGCGATCAGCTCGGGTCCCAGGTAGACGGTCCCGTCGAGGTCGAACAGGTAGGCGCCAAACGGGGGGATCTCACGCAAGTGGGTTCACCTGGTCAGTGCTCGCCGCGGCAGCGGCAGTCACGGGTGGCGTCGACCGCGGCCACAAGCTGCAGGATGAAGTCGCGCACCGCGGGCAGGCGTTGGGCCATCAACTGGGTGACCTCGCCGCCACTGAGCGGCTCGGGGCTGATGCCGGCGGCGAAGTTGGTGACGACGCAGACGCTGAGGTAGCAGATCCCGGCTTCGCGCGCGAGCACCACCTCCGGCACACCGGTCATGCCAACCAGGTCGCCCCCCAGACGCTCGAACATGCGGATCTCGGCGGGGGTCTCAAAGCGCGGACCCTCGGTACAGACATACGTGCCCGCGGGATGGACGGGGATGGCGCCGGCGGACAGCAGACTGCAGGCGACCCGGCGGAGGGCGGGACAGTACGGCTCGGTCACGTCCACATGGCGCACCCGCCCCTGCTCGCCGTCGTAGAACGTGGCGGCCCGGCCGCGCGTGAAGTCGATGAACTGATCGGGCAGCACGAGGTCGCCCGGCTGCATGTCCCGGCAGATCGAGCCGACGGCATTGGTGGCAATGATGCACTCACAGCCCTGCCGGCGGAGGGCATCGATGTTCGCGCGGTAGTCGATGCGGTGGGGCGGAACCGAGTGGTCGGTGCCATGGCGCGCCAGGAACAGGACGTCGTGGCCGGCATGGGCGGCCACGCGCAACTCCACGGTGCGCGAGCACGTGGCCACGCGCCGGGCGCAGGTCTCGAGCGCCGCCCCGAGGTCATAGACCCCGGTGCCGCCGATGATGCCGATGTGCATGTGCCACGCCCCCCAGGTCGGCTGGAACGGTACGGGGCCGGGCGGCCTGGAGGCTGCCCGGCCCCGGCGGGTCGGGGAGGAACCGGTGTCGGCGTCAGCGCCTACTTGTGGGCCTGGTAATCGGCCTTGCTGATCTCCGTGATCGCACCGGTGAAGATGTCGATCTTGATGCACTTCTCGACTTCGCCCAGCACGGTGCGGCCGTAGACGAACTCCTGCCCGCGGGCGATGGCGGCTTCGAGGGTCACCTTGCCGTCGGGACCGATCTTGTCGGCCGCCACCTCGGCCTCCTGACCGACGGTGGGCGAGTAGAACAGCCGGGCGCCCGGGGTGATCATGAAGATCACGGTGACCTTGACGGCGCCACTGATGGTGACCGTGCGGAAGGTGCTGCTGAGTTGGCGCCCCGCCTCCTCGAATACGAGCGACTTGGCGCCGTCGGCGGCGGTGCGCTGCTTGATGGACTCAGCGAGAGCCGCGAAGGCCGTGGCATCCGGCAGCATGAAGGCCATCGTGAGCTCGCCGGCCACGCCAGGCTTGACCTCGACGGCGTTGTCGACGGCCTGCGCGGCGATCGCGGCTTTGACGCGCGCGATCTCGCCTTCCTCGCTGAGGTTAACGAAGCCAAGCACGCACTTGACAGGCACGGGCGCGATGGCCGGTGCCGCGGGCGCTACGGGCTTCTCGGCGGGCTTCTCGGCGGGGGCGGCGGGTTGCTCCGCGGGCTTCTCGGCGGGCTTCTCCGCCGGCTTCTCGGCGGGCTTCTCCGCCGGTGCGGCTACGGCGGTGGCGGGCTTCTCCGCCGGCTTCTCGGCCGGAGTGGCTGGCTGCTCCGCGGGTTTCTCGGCGGGCTTCTCGGCCGGCGTGGCCGGTTGCTCCGCCGGCTTCTCGGCCGGTGCGGCTACGGCGGTGGCGGGCTTCTCCGCCGGCTTCTCCGCCGGTGCGGCTACGGCGGTGGCGGGCTTCTCGGCCGGCTTCTCCGCCGGTGCGGCTACGGCGGTGGCGGGCTTCTCCGCCGGCTTCTCACCGACGTTCCCCCTGTCTCCCAGCGGCCCCGTGGCTGGCGCCGCCGGTTTCTCCGCCGGTGCGGCTACCGCGGTAGCGGGCTTCTCGGCGGGCTTCTCGGCCGGTGCGGCCACGGCGGTAGCTGGCTTCTCCGCCGGCTTCTCGGCCGGAGTGGCCGGCTGCTCCGCCGGCTTCTCGGCCGGCTTCTCCGCCGGCGCGGCGACCGGCTGCTTGCCGATCACGATGCGCTTGATGTAGTTGTCGGGCGAGAAGTCCTTGGTGCCGCCCATCGGGAACGCATGCACCCGCTTGGTCTCGCCATTGGCGAGACCGACGCTGACGGTGCTGCAGTGCAGCAGCCAGGTCGGCTGCCCCGTCACCTGCGAGCCGTCCTTCTTGGTCACCACGAGCTTGGTGATGACCCACTTGGGCTCCGTCGCGGTCCCCTCGTTGGCCCAGTCGGCGTCGACCGCGGCCACCTCGCGTCCCGGAACGGTCACCTCGGTTTCTCCGGCCTTGAGCCGGAACGACCCGTAGTCAGTCTGCACGGTGCCGATGCCGGAGCCGAGGACGACTCCGAACTCCGCGACCTTGATCGTCCCGGTGATCGTCTCGCCGCTGCGGAGGGTCACGGATCCATTGAAGTCACCGACGGCGTCCTGCGCGACGGCGCAGGTGCAAAGAGGGAGGAGCGTTGCGACAACCGCCAGCACGGTTGCCCACAGTGGTCGTTTCACGTCTGTCACCTCGCTTGGTAGCGTTCGGTTACCCCATCACGTTTCCAGTCTCATTCGCCACGGGAGAAAACATACCTTCGCCTGCGCCGCCGCCCGCGCGGAGCGGATCAGCCGCAGCAACGTCGCCGGGGCTAGCCGCCCCGCGCTCGCGCGATCCGGCGCGCCTCCAGCGTCTCGATGAACGCCTCCAGGCGGACACGGTTGCGAGCGTCGAGCGGGCCGGGCTCATCGCCCTCCAGGGTCAGCACGGGGACTGCCAGCCCACGCTTGATCAGCAGGTCCTGGATCTGGCGGAAGCAGAACGTCTGAACATAGTGGATCACCCCGTCGATGTCCCGGCGCGCCACCTCGGCGCGGATGTCCGCGATGCGGGCGAAGACATCATAGGGGTAGGTATAGCGCGCGTACTGCTCCAGCAGATCGCACTCCGGCCCGGCGATCATCGCAAACTGGCGCGGGACCTCATTGAACACCACCCGGGCCCCCATGCGCTCCAGGTCGTCGTACAGCCCCGTGATGATCGGCGGGACACCGACCATGCCAACGCGGACCCCGGCCGTGCATGGCGTGCGCTCGCGCGCCTGCTGCAGCATCTGCGACGTCTGAGTCGCGAAGGCTACCCGGTCCTGGCCGAAGTCACTGGCGCTCACGAGGTAGAAGTGGTTCTCGAACCCGCTGACGCGCAGCTCCTGCCATGTGAGGCGGTCGATCTCGCTGAGTTGACGCCGCAGCGGGATGAGTTGTTCCCGCACCGCCTCCGCGGCCGCCCAGTCGGTCCCCAGGTGGTCAGCCAGTCGCTCGATCTGCAGGCGCAGCAGCCGCCGGTCGCGATCGTAGGGGTAGGCGAACGGGATGATCGCCACCCCGGCCGCCTGCAGAGTCTCCATCATCGCGTGCGTCTGGCTGCAGTCGCCCTGGGTGACGGCCACGAGGCGGCGGATGCCCGTCGCGAGCACCGTGGCGTAGATCCCCTTGATCCAGCCACAGACACTGCGCGGGTAGCCGTCCAACTCGGCGCGCGCCACCAGGGCCGCGGCCGCGGGGTCGTTGATGAAGACGTTGTTGAGGTCCACCGGAGTGACCCCGGCCGCCAGCAGCACCTCCACCGGGATCGTGGTCGTCAGACCCACGCGCTCACTCATGCCGGTCACAGCACCCCCAGCAGCCGGTGACATTGCGGGATCACGCGCACCTGTTCGATGAAGCTGCGCGCCGCCTGGTAGAGCCGATCGAGCGCATGCGTGTCCGGCGGTGCCAGCCCTGCGGCCGTCGCCGTCACGGGCTGGAGGATCACCGGCCCCGTGCGGGACACCGCGGCCAGCAGGCGACAGCCGGCCGCCACCTCGTCGGCGGCGGTGTCGGCGGTGACCACGATCTTGACCGCCACCGGGCACCCCTGCGCCACCGCGTAGCTCTCGACGAACACCTCCAGCGGCAGCGGCTCCGCCAGTGTCGCCGGGAGCTTGAGGTCCATCGAGACGAAGGCGACGCGGGCGATGACCGCGGCCAGCTCGCGCGGGTGATGCCCGCCCGTCTCCAGGTAGAGCGGGAGACAGTGGCCCCGGGCCGCTTCCCCGAGCTCGCACACGAACTCGGGATACAGCAGCGGCTCGCCACCCGTCAGGGCAATGGAGTGGAGCCCGGCGGCGGCCGTGGCGTGCCCGGCCACCACCTCTTGCGCGGTGAGCGGGTTGGCGGTGCGGACGAACTCGCGGCTCCCCGGTGCCGTCTCGACAGCGCAATCCCCCGCGGTCGTGCGGGCCGCGGGCGTGTCGCAATAGCGGCAGGTCAGGTCACAGCCGCGCACACGCACGAACAGTTGCCGGACACCGACGAGCGGGCCCTCCCCCTGGTAGGAGGTGAAGATCTCGGCGAGGGGTGCGCGGCGGCTCATGGCACCGCCCGCACTTTGCAGCGGGCCTGGCGAATGCCGGCGACCTCGCCGACGTAAGCCGCCATCAGCCGCAGCGCCCACGCTGTCGGCTCGACCCCCAGCTCGGCCAACCCGATGGCGGCGACCGGCGCCCCCTCCGGGTCGATGTTGACGCCCAGGTGGATGAGGGTGGAGACGGGCGAGATGGTGGCAATCGAGACGGAGAGCTTGCGCGTCCCGACATACAGATCGTCGCCGCGCCGCGTGGGGCCCTCGCGCCCCACGGTCGTCGTGAGCTCCCGCAACAGCTCAGCGGCCAGGGCGACCAACAGGCGCTGGTGGACGACTGCGCGCTCGAGGTCGTTATCGAACCGCTCGACGATGAAGTGGAGCATCGCTCGCGCGCGGATCACGTCGCCCGCGGCGACGTCGGCGAGGTCCACCATGGTCTCCGCCCCGAGTTCGGCCGGTCCGACGAAGGCGACAATCGCGTCGCCCGGGAGCCCGAAGGTCCGTAGGATCCAATGTGAGCACAACTCGCGCCCGGTGTAGGGGATCGTGTCGGGTGCGAGATGGGTTTGCATGGTGCGGTGTGCCTCCGTGGCCGGCTGAGGGTGATGCTCACCGAGAGGGCTGTCAGGAGGCGGACTGGGCTTTGCGGCTGCCACGATAGCGCAGGTACTCCAGGGCCACCTGGGTCGGGGGTAAGTCAGCGAAGGTGGCGAGCTTGTCCATGATGCGGTTGAGCTCGCGGTCGTTGATGGCGGTGGCATCCGGATCGGCGGCGCGGGCGCTGGTGTCGGTCTCGTAGACCATTGGCAGCACCTTGACCAGCGTGGCCGCCTGCACGGTGTACAGCCGGCGGGCCTCGGTGTTGGCGAACAGGTTGGTGAGATTGTGCGAGAGCGTCTCCCAGGCGGTGATCGCGGTGCCGTGAGTGCGCAGGTGATCGAAGCCGGCACGGGTGCGGGCCTGCTGCTCGGCCTCGCGCGCCTTGGTGTTCTCCCACGTATCGGGTGCCGTACCCTCGATGCAGCGCACGTCGAGCCGCTTGCCCGTCTTGGCCTGGAGGATCTCCTGGATGCGGGCCTTGTTGACTGTCGTCTCGAGGTAGCTGGCGTGGCGCATATCCCTGGGCTCGAAGCCGAGGACCAGCATCTCCCCGTCGAGCTCAAGGGGTACGGCGGCATCGGCGGCCTCCCACACGGCGCGGCTGACCGGCTGTCGCCGCAGGGCCTGGTTGACCGCTTGCCACAGCTTCTGCAGGTCGATGTCTGCCGCCATTGGGGCGCCTCCGGGCCGTGTCGCACTATCCCCGCCACCCCCCCCCGCTCGCGTTGACTTTCACGGGTGCCTCTTGTACCATGCGGCCCACTGGGGCGATTATAGCATAGCGGCTTTTGCCTTGTAAACGAAGCCCCCGGCCGTGCTCCGCTCGACCCGCGGGCGAAGGAAGTGACGCCTTGACCCGGGAACGGGCCCCCATCCTGACGGTGGACAACCCGACGAAGATCATCGCCACGCTCGGCCCGGCCACCGAGGACGATGCCATCCTGCGTGCGCTGCTGCAGGCCGGCGCGGACCTCGTGCGCCTCAACTTCTCCCACGGCGACCATTCCACGCAACAGCGGACCTACGAGCGGGTGCGGCGCATCGAGGCCGAGCTCGGGCGCTTTGTGGGTGTCATTGCCGACCTCCAGGGCCCGAAGATCCGCACCGGTACGCTCGCGGGCGGCGGGCCGGTGGACCTCGTCGCCGGGCAGCAGTTCACCATCACGACTGAGCCGATTGTGGGCACCGCCGAAGGCGTCAGCACCACCTACCGCGCCTTGCCCGGCGATGTCAACCCGTCGGATCGCATCCTGATGGATGACGGCCTGCTCGAGTTGCGCGTGGTGGCGGTGAGCGGCGCCGAGGTGGTGTGCGAGGTCGTGACCGGCGGGCCGCTGGGCGAGCACAAGGGCATCAACCTGCCCGGCGTCAAGATCAGCTCGCCGGCGCTGACGGAGAAGGACCGTGCCGATCTGGAGTTTGCCCTCGAGCTTTGCGTCGACTATGTCGCCGTCAGCTTCGTCCGCTCGGCGGAGGACGTGGCCGTCGCGCACGATGCCATCGCCGCGCTGGATAGCGACGTGCCGGTGATCGCCAAGCTGGAGAAGCCGGAGGCGCTGGAGGAGCTGGTGCCGATCGTCGCCGCGGCGGACGCGGTGATGGTGGCGCGGGGCGACCTGGGCGTCGAGTTGGCTCCGGAGAGCGTCCCGGCGATCCAGAAGCATGTGATCCGCGAGTGCACCCGCCAGCGCGTGCCGGTGATCACCGCGACCCAGATGCTGGACTCGATGCGCGAGCATCCCCGCCCGACGCGGGCCGAGGCCTCCGACGTCGCCAACGCCATCCTGGACGGTACGGATGCCGTCATGCTCTCCGGCGAGACGGCGGTGGGGCGCTATCCGGTGGAGTCGGTCGCGATGATGCGTCGCATCGCGCAGTCGGCGGAGGAGGAGCTCTTCCGCGGGCCGCACCTGCACACGACCGCCGAGGCGCACGAGTACCTGAGCTTCTCGGATGCGCTGAGCCGGGCGGCGGCGCAGGTAGCCGAGGACCTCGTCACCGCCGCGATCGTGGCGTTCACGCAGTCGGGCTCCACCGCCCGCCTGGCCTCCAAGTGCCGCCCGCGCGTGCCGATCCTGGCGGCCACGCCCTTGCCCCGGGCCGCGCGCCGCTGTACTCTCTACTGGGGCGTCAATCCCACCCTGGTCGAGCCCGTGGCCGACACGGACGCGATGCTCGCGGGGATCGAGCGCCGCGTGCGGGAACTGGGCCTGGCCCGGCCGGGTGATGTCATCGTCGTCACGGCGGGCACGCCGATCGGGCAGCGCGGTACGACCAATATGATGAAGCTCCAGGTGATCCATGAAGCTTCGCTCTCCGACTAGCCGGGGTCTCGCCGGCGGACGCCGCGCGGGCCGGCCGCCCCGCAGTCGCACGGTGCTCTGAAGGAGTCGATCCGGATGAGAATCGAGGAAACCCTCGAGCGCGTAAAGTCCTGTGGCGCGGTGGTCGTCGTGCGCGGCGTCCCGGCGGACGCCCTCGAGCGCACCATCGGTGCCATCGCCGAGGGGGGGCTGGACTGCATTGAGCTGTCGATGTCCGTGCGTGGTGCCCTGCGTGACATCACGGTGCTCAAGTCGCAGTGGTGCGATCGTGTCATGATCGGCGCCGGGGAGGTCCTCAACGGGGAGATGGCGACACTGGCGCATGCGGCCCAGGCCGACTTCTGCAGCGGGGTCAGCGTGCACCCGGAGATGGTCCGCAACTGCAATGAGCGTGACCTGCTCCCGATCCCCGGAGCCCTGACCCCGACCGAGATCCAGCATGCCTGGCACAGTGGTGCCAGCCTCATCAAGCTGTTCCCGGCAGAGCTGCTGGGGCCCGGCTACGTGGCGGCGATCTGCCACGCGCTGCCGCGGGTGGAGCTGATGCCCTCGGGCGGTGTCGGCCCGCACAATGCCGCCGACCTCATCCGCGCGGGCGCTGTCGCCGTGTGTGCCGGGCGCAGTGTCGTCGATCCCGCGGCGGTGGAGCGAGGCGACCTGGAGACGATCACGCGCAACGCGCAGGCCCTGTTCGACGCGGTGAAGCGTGCCCGCCAATCGTGAGATACTGCGTCCTGCTGATTGCCATCCTCAGCCAGGTCCCGGCCGCGGGGCAGGCCGTCACCGTGCGGGTCGCCGGTCGGCCGGCGATGACCGACCCCCCGCCGCGGGAGATTGCGGGCCAGTTGCTGCTCCCCGCGCCCTTCTTGACTGACTGCCTGGGCCTGCACCTCGAGAAGACGGCGGAACCTACCGCCTGGCGCCTGGGAGCCTATGGCCGCTACCTGAAGGTCCGTCGCGACAGCACCCGCTGCACCATCGACACGACGGCAGTGGAGGCCTCATCCCCCAGCCGGCTCATTGACGGCCGCCTGTATGTCCCCGCGGAGATGATCACCCGTGCGTTTGGCGTCCAGTGGGCCCGGGGCGCCGACGGCACGAGCTACGACCTGACGCCGCCGGGGGCGGAGGTGCAGGAGGTGCGGGAGGGGAGCTACCCCGAGCGCCTGCGGCTGGTCTTCGACCTCACCGGCCCGGCGCCCTACTGGACCATCCCCGCCCCCGGTGAGCTGGCGATCGAGATCCCGCCCCCCACGCCGCGACCGCCGGGCTGGGGGTGCCTGCGGCTGTTCACGTTCTCCGACGCCATGCGGCCCCGCGTCACCGCCCGGGTGACGGATGGCGACTGGGTGCGGCTGCTGATCTCGTACGAGGGGAGCCAGCCCGCGACCGTGCTGTCGCTGGGCGATCCGCCCCGCCTCGTGGTGGACATCCCGCGGGAGCGGGGCGCCGTGCCCGCGACTGTCCCGCCGGTGCCGCGGCCGACGCCGCCGCCACCGGAGGAGCTGGGCCCCCCGACCCCCGCCGCAGCAACGCCCTGGGTCGTGCGGAACTTCAGCACCGCGCGTGGCCCGGTGCGGGTGTTCGTCCTGAAGGCCACGCCGACCGCCGTGCGGCCGGCGCTGGCTGCCGCCACAATCCGGCGCCGCGCCCGCGTCAGCGTCATCGCCGCGCGCGAGGGGGCCCAGGCCGCAGTCAATGGCGGCTACTTCGACTGGAGCGGACCGCCGCTTGGGATGCTCGTGATCGGCGGCGAATGGATCAAGGCCCCCATCCGTAACCGCTGTGTGTTGGGGATCACCGACCGTGGGCAGCCGCTGATGGAGCGCCTGCGCTTCGACGGCGGCGTCACCATCGAGGGGGTCGGCAAGTTCGAGCTGTCCGGTCTCAACACCGGGCACTGGCAGCCCGACACCCTGATCCTGTATACGCGGCGGTGGGACTCCGAGGTCGCCGGCGCGCCCGCCACCGTGCGGCTGGTCGTCAACCGCGAGGCGAAGGTGGCGCAGGTGGAGACCGGCGGGGCGTCCGTGGCGATCCCCGGGGACGGGTATGTGCTCTCCGCCGGGGGCACGGGCGCCGCGGCCCTGTCCCGCGTCCCGGTCGGGGCGACGGTGGCTGTCACGCTCGACACGGTGCCTCACTGGCCGGAAGTGCGCTACGCCCTCGGAGCCGGGCCCCAGCTCGTCAAGAACGGCCAGCTCGCCGTCACGACCGATGAGGAGCAGGTCCGCTCCGATGTGCGGCGCATCTCGGCGCGCGCCGCCGTCGGCATTGCCGAGGACGGCAACATCATTGTCATGGGCGCGGAGGCTGCGGTCGCACGGGGGCTCGACCTCACCGAGACCGCCGGCGTGATGCTCAAGCTCGGGTGCCGCGATGCCATGGCCCTCGACGGCGGCGGGTCGACGACCGTCGTCTCCGGCCGCCACGTGCTCAACCAGCCGAGCGACGGCTCGGAGCGCCCGGTCTCCAACGCCCTGCTGGTGTTCGGCCAGCCGGCGACCCAGTGAATCACTACGGCTGCCAGGAAGGACCGACCCGGGTTGGTCCGCACGATTGCCTCCCTGCTGCTTGCCCTGCTGGCCGGGCCGGTCTGCGCCGACGGCCTGACGCAGCTTGTCTCCTATCGCTCCCCGGTTGACGACTCCCCGCAGGCCTACGGGGTCTACCTCCCGGACGGCCCCGCGCCGGCCGCCGGCTACCCCGTCGTCCTGCACGCCCACGGCTACGGCTGGTGGGTCGGGACCGGGTTCTCGCCATGGCAGCGTGAGTGGGCCGATGCCCACGGCTGGATCCTCGTGCAGCTCAATGCGCGCGGCCCCAACTTCTACTGGGGCATCGGCGACATCGCCACCCGCGAAGTCGTCGCCGATCTCGCGCTCCGCTTCGGCATCGACCGCCGGCGGGTCTACATCACCGGGGGGTCGATGGGGGGGACCGGGGCGTTCCGCCAGGGCGTCGCGCATCCCGACCTCATCGCCGCCGCCGTCGGTGTCGACGGCTGGACCGACTTCCGCGAGTGGCACTGGCACTGGTATGCCCGCAAGGACCAGCGCAATGACATCGAGGAGTTCCGCCGCCCCCTGCTGGAGGCGGCCTCGCCGCTGTATTCCGCCGAGCGTGCTCGCTGGGGTGACGTGTTTGTGGTGGCCGACGGGCGCGATGATACCGTGTACCCCGAGCAGGGCCTCAACCTCGCGGCCCGCCTCCAGGAGCTGGCGCTCGCCGAGCCCGGTAGCTACGACTCCGGCGTCACCCTCAATCCCGACCGTGGGCACGGTGGGGGCTATGACGTCGCCTGGATCTACAACTACTTCCTCGGCAAGGCCGCGCGCCCGCACTGCGACAGCTTCCGCATCGCCACCACCGTGCTCGAGCACGGTGAGCTGTACTGGGCCCGGATGGAGGCGCTCCACGCGCAGGGCGAGAAGGCGGTGCTGGACTGCTCCGCGCGTGTCGATGAGACCGGGCGCGAGGTCCCCGATCGCGGCGCGGGCGTTGCCGATGTCATCACAACCAACCTCGATGCCTTCAGCCTCCACCTGCCCCTCAGCCCGGTCGCCGACGCGGCGACGGTGCGCGTGCACGTCGACGGGATCGTGGCCTACGAGGGCCCGCCGAGCGAGGTGTACTTCGAGGCGACGCGCGATGCCGACGACACAGTGAGCGGGTGGGTGGGGGTCGCTGCTACGCAGCGAGTGGCTGCGACAACCGGCGCCGAGCCGCGGGGGGCCGAGGGCACCGGCCTGCGCAAGACCCCCGAGCTCACTGGGCCGCTCGGCCACGCCTTTCTCACCCCCTTCACCGTGTGCTATGGCACGGTCGGCCCGGCGGACGACCAGCGCCGGCAGCGCGAGGAGGCCATGAGCTTCGTCAATGGGTGGAACGGGTTCCTCGTCCATGCTCCGGGGCTGACGGCGCTGCCGGAGGACGAGGTGAGCGAACGCGACCTGCAGACCCGCCATCTCGTCGTCTACGGAGGCCTCGATACCAGCCGCCTGCTGCAGCGGGCCCATGCCATCCAGCCACTCCCGGTGGAGGTATCCAGCGACCGCATCGTGGTGCGCGACCGAGTGACCGGTGACCGCGAGTACCGGGGCCGCAAGTTCGGGGCGTTCTCCGTCTACCCCAACCCGCTCACCGGAGGGCAAACCTACCTCGTGATCTGCCGGGGGCGGTTCGCCACCACCGCCGACGGCAAGACCCGCCAGGGGCTGGAGTTCGACCTCGAGAAGCTGGCCTGGGGATACTCCGACTATGTGATCTTCAACACCGACCTGCGCGACCTGCCGCATGTGATGAATGTCAACAACAAGCCGCCGGTGACATGCTATGAGGCCGGGTACATGGTGGAGGCGGGCTACCACGATGCCCGCTGGCGGCCTGACCGGCTTGCCACGCTCACGCGCGTGAGACGGACGAAGCCGGCCGGCGTGCGACTGATCCACGTGGCCACGGTGACCGTGACACAGAGCACCGAGTCGCTGCCCGTGTTCGACCACGTGGACGGCGAGCCGCCGGACCCGCCGCGCACACCGCTCTCCCAGCCGCTGCCGGTCGCCACCGTCAAGGTCGTGGATGCCGACGGCAATCCGGTTCGGCAGGCGCGAGTCACCGGCTACTGGGCCGACAGCGCGCAGGACAGCCTGTCGCGGCCGACTCTCACCAGTGGCCTCGCCTACTTCCCCGCACCCTCCGGAGCGGGGCCGTCGCCGCGGTTTATCGTCCTGAACGTCATGGCGACCGGCGCGGTGTATGACTTCGAGGCCGATGCCCTCGAGGGGAGTGTGTGGCAGGAGCCGGCCGGCGTGCTGGCCCTCCGCCCGCAGCCGCTGCAGCAGCGCGCGGACCAGGGCTTCTGCGTGACGGTGAGTGCGGAGGTGGCCAACACCGGCCCGACGGCAACCCAGGTCACCGCCGCCTTCGTACCTCCTCATGGCCGCGTGGCGACGCCGGCGTGGGAGCGCCTGCTGGCGGCGGGGGAGAGGGCGCGCGTCGCCTTCCGCTGGTATCCCGACCCGCAGTGCCCCGGGGGCGAGTTCACGGGCATGCTCCAGGCCGTGGGGGCGGGGCGGTCGGTGCAGCGCCCCGTCAGCTTCACCTTCCCACCACCGCGCCCGCTTCCGGTGCGGTTCACCGCCCTGACGGGCAAGGACATCGCCGCCGGCGAAGCGTACGAGGTCAAAGCCGGGCTGCTGAACACCGATCCGACGCGGGAGTTGACGCTGCGAGTCGGCTGCACGCTGGTGGAGGCATACCGGCACTTGCCGGTCCGCGAGGTGACCCTCCCGCCGGGCGGCGGGGCGGAGGTAGTGTGGGCCCCGGCGGCCGAGGAGTCGGCGCTGGACATCGGCGAGTACCATGCCCGGGTGACGGTCCTCGATGTCGCCGGCATCTCAGAAGCGGCCGCCTTCGCGGTCCGGTGACGGTCCGGCGAGCGGACGGCACGGCACGGCACGGCAGGGTACGGCAGGACACGGCAGGACACGGCCAGATCAACCACGGAATACACGGAAGACACGGAAGAACGGAAACGGCGGGAAGGACGGAAGGAAGGGGAAGGGATGGGTATGGGGGAGGTGGGCGGCGGTGTGTGGGAGCTGATCGATGCGGGGGCCTCACGCCCCTCGCTACCATCTGCCGGCCCCTCCGGGGGCTCGGAATGGGGGAGGGGGCGTGCGAACCAGGGGCTCACGCCCCTCGCTACCATCTTGCGCCCCTTCCAGGGGCGCTGACACCCACGGCAGGCCCTGCTGCTCACGCCTCCTCGGACGGACGGGACATCGGTCGCTATCCCCCGGTTCTCAGGCCTCCCCGAACGGACGGGACGTCCGTCGTCTAGCCCTCGGAGGGGGCGGAAGACGGTAGCCAGTGGCGTGAGCCACTCGGGGGCGTCGCCCCCCAAGTACCTGAGCCCCCGGATGGGGGCGGCACAAGCCCGGGGCCGTCCTTCGCGGGCAGGTCGTCATAGGTCGCGACGGCCGAGAGCGTCCTCGCGGACGCAACGACCGTAGGTGGGCCGGGGATCCCCGGGGCAAGCCCCGGGGCTAAGGGGCGTGCGCTCCACCGGCGCGCACGCCGGCCGCCCTCCGGGCGGCACGGCAACACTTGGTCCTGCGCGCAAGCCCTCATCGGTCTCCATCCGAGCCGCGCGTGTAAGCAAGCGGAGCTGTCCCTTCGGTCAGCGCGGTGTTGCGGGGGACGGGCAACAGCCAACAGCCAACAGCCAACAGCCAACAGCGGACGGCTCCGCTTACTGACGTGCGCGGCTCGGTTCTGGTGGGTGCGTGGCGGGGGGTGTGGAACGCGCAGGCGAGGTGCGTGGCGGTGGGGTGACCGGCTCGACGACCCCCGCGCCGCCGTTCGGGCGGCGCGGGCGGAGAGCCTACCACACCCGCCCTCACCCGAACCTTCTCCCGGTGGGAGAGGGAGTCCTGTGCCGTCGCCTCAGCACCGTCCGACCGGGAGGC
>CAZIWQ010000030.1:0-16898 GCA_964542355.1 uncultured Armatimonadia bacterium | reverse complement strand
ATTGGCGGCGTTCACGATCCCAGGATCCCCTGCGCGATCCGCAGCCGCCACCGCTCGCAACGGGTCACGTCACCCGGGTCTGCGGTGATGTCAGCGATGGCCTGGTCGATCAGGGTCTTCGCCTCCTGCTCCGCCTGTGCGCCCCGGGCGCGGGCGGCCGTCAGCAGCGCCTGCACATAGCGGTAGTCATCCAGCCCCTCGCGGTAGAACTCATACCGCCGCGAGTGAACCACCTCCGCCTTGTCGCGGGCCTTGAACACGAGGTTGTAGGAGAGGCTGCGCCCCGTCTTGCTCCACGCCCCATCCCCCTGCGCGCAGTATGTCCACAGGCCCGTGCCGCGGATGCCGTAGCGCAGGTTCTCCCACGCGTACACCCGGTAGTAGTCGTACAGGTTGCTGTCCAGGCCCGCCATCGACTGGCATCGGTACGTCCACAGCGGCCGCCGGTTCACGCCGATCCACTCGCGCAAGGGGGCGGACTCCTTCAGCGAGTCCAGGCAGGGCTGCAGCACATCGAAGACCCGGAAGAAGCGCTCGGCCATGGCCCCGTCGCTGATGACCTGGCTGGCGTTGCAGGTGAGCTTGACCTTGCTGTCCAGGCGCTTGATCATCTCAGCAAACGGGATCTCGTACGTCATCAGGACCGACTCGCTCGACTCGTCGGCCAGCACGAACATCCAGTCCTCGTCCGCGACGCCGAGGGACTGCACCAGCTCCCGGAACCGCCCCAACCACCGGCCGAACACGCGCTGCCACTCGTCGGAGGGGTAGGCGATCGCTCCGCCCTCCAGCAACCGCTTGGGGGCGCCGCTGAGCGAGAACAGCCACAGCAGCCGCTCGTTCCCGGGCGCCTCCCGCCACGCCTTCAGCATCTGCGTGATGCGGGCGGTCACCTGCCTCGCATCGAACGCCGTGATGTTGAGCTGCGCGTCCACCTTCACCGGCCACGGCAGCTCGTTCGGTAGCATGTACACCACGTTGACCCCGTACATCTTCATGTGCCTGACCCCCTCGTCCGGCACATGCGTCCCGATCTCCGAGTTGTGGAACTCGACATAAGCGTTGTTGGGCAGGACATCGGAGGAGGGCAGCGCGAAGGGCCACACCGTCAGACTCACGGGCACCTCTCGGCTGACGCCGCTCGCCGCGTCGCTGAGCTGCAGGCGCAGCTCGTGTTGTCCCGGCTTCACGGCATGCCAGCGCGTATCGAGCGTCGCCCACAGCTCGCGGCTCTCGCCCTGCGGGATCGTCAGCGGGCCGTCGCAGGGCACGAGCAGGTCGGCATACTCCGGCTGACCCGGGGGGGTGACGAACTGGGCCCAGCGCAGTTGTACGGCGTCGGCGAGGCCCGGCTCCGGCGAGGTCACCGCCACGCGCAGTTGCACCTCCCGGTCGCAGGCGGTGACCATCCACGTGACATCGCGGAACTCGTTGCGGGCCATCTCCAAGTCAACGCGCGTCACGGGCGGGCTGGCGAAGGTCGGCAGGGCGTTGCGTCGCACATAGCTGTAGCGCGGTCGCTGCCACAGGGTGAAGCCGGTCTTGTCAGCCAGCGCGAACTCCCCCAGGCTCCGGGCGAGCACCTCGATGGCTTCGCGGTTGGCGTTGTAGGCACCCTTCCAACCCTCCCGGGCGGCGACCTCGGCCCGCTGTTGCAGCGCCTGCACCGCAGTCGTCAGCTCGGGGATGCGCCGGCGCAGGGCCGCCGCCCGCTCCGCCGGCACAGCGCTCCAGTTCACGCTCCGGTCCAGCCCCCGGATCTGCTCGAGCAGACCCTCCGCCCCCGCCACGATCTTCGCGGAGAGCTGCTCCGCCGGCGACCCGACGGCCGGATCATAGACCGCCTGGATCGCGTCGATGCGGTAGATGGCGTCGGTCTCGTTGGGCGGGAAGACGAACATGAGCGCCTGCACGCACGACGGATCGTTCATCGGCCGGCGGAAGAGTGAGGTGGGCAGAGCGCACTGCATGGTCGTGCCGCCGGGAATGGCGAAGCCCCGGCCCTCGAGGTTGCGGCCACCGTCATTGTACGGCTTGCTCGAGAGCTGCATCTGCACCGTCGCCAGCCCCGCGGTCACATTCCGGACAGAGGCGACGACGCGCGAGTAGCGCGAGAGGTCCAGCGCGGTGGGGAAGTAGCGGTCGATGAGGAAGACGTACGGCCACTGGTCGCCGTGGGTGGAGAACGGCTTGACGCGGACTTCCAGGCAATGGCGCCCCGAGACGACATCCTGCTCACTGAGCGAGACCGAGGCGCTCTTGGTCACGGTGATCTGGTTGAGGACGCCGGGGTCCTCGAAGTCGGCGATCGTGAGCGGTGGCGGGGCCGCCATGGCCGTCCCTCCTGCCCAGGCGATGCAGCCGGCGATCAGCAGGGCTCGTGGGTTCATCGGTCTACTCCCGTAGGTGGTGGTAGGGGCACCCGACGCGGCGGTCGTCACCGGCAGATACTCTTCCGCGCCGCCGACTGCGGCACCTACCTCGGCCGCTCTTCTAGGGCCAGATGAAGGCCCACGCGGTACCACCATTGTTCGCGCACAGTCCGGGGTTGTCGTTGATGCTCAGGAGGAGCTCCCCGTCTGCCGGGGCGACAAAGCTGCCCCCATACCCGACCGGGAATGCCTGGCCACCCACCGAACCAATCAGGCAGATATGCGGGGCTGACGGGAGGAGGTAGTCCGCAGGCGTGGAGCAGGGCTGCCCACCGGGGGGGGCGAACGACAGCGGGACGAAGGTGTGCGCGTCGTTCGTCCACTGACCGCCGGCGCCGAGGTGGAAGCTGGCGCCCGCCGTCAGGTGGATGCCTGTCCGGCCTGCCCATGCGGAGCGGGCATCGACGACGACGAGCGTGGAGCCATGGCTGTGCTTCACGTGGCCATCATAGAAACCGATCATCCGACTGTCCCCGGTATGGCAGCCCTGCCAGTCCCACACCACGGGAGCCCATGTCGGGTCGGCGTTCCCTTCGTCCGGCATGGCGGCGGGGCCCCACCACCCGAAGCCCGCGAATAGCAGGCTCGCACCGGCGTAGGCATGCGGGCGCCCCTTCCCTGCTACCTCACGATCACTGCTGCACGCCCAGATCTGCCGGCTGCGCACATAGGGGTTCAGCGCCTGCAGGGGGAGCTGCATCGCGGCGCGGAACTGGTCGATGTCACCGGCGTCGTTGAGGGTTGCTCCCCAACCTGGCCCGCCGTCGTAGTCGGTAACGTAGAGGCGCACGGCGGTCACGACCTGCCGGCAGTTTGAGAGACAACGGATCTCGTGGGCCCTCTCCCGTGCTCTCGAGAATACAGGGAAGAGCATGGCGGCAAGGATCGCGATGATTGCGATCACAACCAAGAGCTCGATCAGAGTGAAGCCCCGGGGTCGTCTCGTCGTCATCGGCCATCCCTCCCTGCAAGACCGTCAACCATTGTGCGACTACTGGCTGGATTAGGGCGCTGGCTACGTGTGACATGGTATTGGTTCAACAGTTGGGCTCGCCCTCCTGCTTCTCCGGGGTGATCGCGTTGTCGGACTTCGGTACAGCGCTGTCTGCATCCCTCGCAGACGAATTGGCAACGAGCGTGTGACCGCTGTCAGGCACTGTGCACCCACGGCAGCCGATGCTGCACACTCGTGCGGGCACAACTCGCGACATCTGGGTGCCGCTACCCGCGTTGCAGTGGATAGGGACGAGGTACCTTCCGGCAGGGACCTTCGTTCCGGTGACATCATGGTGTCCCTGGGGAGAAGGAATCTGGTACTCCGAGGGCAAACCTTGTTCCCGGGCAGGCGGTTGCTCCGATCACACAACCCCGAGGGCAGCACGTGCTGGGGATCCTGGTCGTGGAAGACAGCCCGCAGCAGCGGCGCCATCTGGTGAGTCTCCTCACGGAGACCCTCTCCGGCTACGACGTGGCCTGGGCAGACAATCGTGATGACGCGCTGGCCCGCATTGCGCTGGAGCGCCCCGATCTGGTCCTGCTGGACCTGATCGTGCCCTCCGCCGCCGGTGCCTCGGATCCCGACCATCGCTGGGGCGAGGACGTTCTGCGCGTGGTGAGGCAGACGCATCCGGGCACCAGGGTCATCATCATCACCTCAGAGGGGGACCTCGCCCGAGACTACCTTCTGGACAAGGGCGCTGACGACTTCTTCGCGAAGCACCTTTCCGATGCATGGGAGCATGACAAGCTACCCCTGCAACTGGACCAGATGATCGGCTACCTCGTGTGCCGTAGTCCCGCGATGCTGGCTCTTCGCCGCCAACTGGGTGACGTGCTGTGCGGGACTTCCTTCCTCACCATTCAGGGGCCGCCAGGCAGCGGGAAGGAGTATCTGGCCTCTGTCGTCTATCGCCGTTCCACGCACGAAGCCGGCCCCCTGAGGCCTGTCAGCCTGCCGGTGCTGTCACCGGACGAGCTGCTGGATGAGGTGGCCACTGCGGTGGCAGCCCCCCGAACGGCGCCCAACTCACCCGGGCCGGGATGTCTCTATGTCAGCGGTCTTGAGCACATCGGGCATGTGCCGCCCGAGCACCAGGCCCGGCTGACTGGTGTGCTTGCCCATGTCCGGGCAGACCATTCGCCGCGAGGCAACCTCGGGCCGGATGGGGACCGAGACCCGGGTCTGTTGGTCGTGATCGGGAGCACGAAACCGCTGGCGGCCCTGGCACGCGAAGGCAGTCTGGACCCCGACCTGCACGCCGTGCTGCGCGCCTGGCCGGTGCTGTCTCTCCCCCACCCGGCCGAGCGGCATGCGGACGTGCCGGAGCTCTTGCACGTCTTCCGGCGACGGGCCAACCTGCGACACGGCAGGCAGGTTCGGCGCCTGGGCCCCGGAGTTGTGGAAGCCATCCAGACGCTGCTCGCGAGCCGCCTGACTACGGGAGGCTGGGACGATGTCGCCCAGATCATCGGCGACGCCGTAGGACGGAGCGAAGGGCCTGTGCTCGAGGTCGGGACACTCAAAGTGGAGGGTCTGCCGGAATCCCATGCCCTCGTCTGGGCACGTGCCGGCGAAGTGCAGCGTAAGCGGGGCTCGGAACTCGACTGTGCCGCCGCCCTGGCGCAGGACTGGCCGCTGGTGATGCGTGCCAGCCACGACGATCAGGCACCGACCGTGACGTCAGTAGTTGTCGGAGGTAGCGAGCGCCCGGTCGGTGACGCTCGCCTGGGGAGGCTCCTATGTCTGTTGGCCGCTCACGCCGGTGAGGCTGTCGAGGTGGCGCGGCACAAGCGGGCCCTCGGTATCCCGCAGGGCGCGCAGACCAAGCGCTTCGTCATGCTCCTGCGCCAACTCCTTGACGACACCGCCGTTGTCGAGCGCCGCAGCCGGTTCATTGCCTCGCACTACTCCGAGGCTTACTCATTCCTGTGCGACACCGACTTTCTCCTTGTCTGCGAGCGCCCGGAGGACATTGAGCCGAGGTAGCCCGACCTGTCTGTTGTCTCGGATCGCGATCGAGCGGGGTGATGCCGGTGGGAGGACGCCCGCGCTTCTGGCTCTGCCCGTTGCTTGCGCTTCTCGCCGCCGTCGCCTGGGGTGACAGTTCCTGGCCGTACAAGACCGGGCCCTGCGATGGCTCGCGGACCGTGGTCGCGGGTCCGCGCCGTGGCGGAACGCCCCTCGGGGGATACACGGCAGACCTGCTCCTGTGGCGGCGAGCGGTTCGGTCAGCCGACCGCATCCTGTCGGGCGACGTGGACGGGGACGGTCGCCCCGAGCTTGTCGTGTCCGCCTATGATTCGCAGCGAGGTACCGGGCAGACGGATGTGCTCGACAGCCGGCTCCGGACCCGCTGGACCCGCGCGAGCCCCCTGGCGGGCCTCGCCCTCGTTGCCGATGTCGATGGTGATGGTGATGGGCGCAGTGAGGTCGTGGTCACCTGGCCCGGGAGGCGAACGCCGGCAGGACGGTACGACCCGCCGCCCTACCTTGAGGTGTGGGATGGCCGTGGCAACCTCGCGTGGCGATGGGCGTACCGCCCGACCCCCGAGGAAGAGCGCAAGGCCCCGGAGCTGTCGCTGCTTCCCATGTTCGCCGACGATGTGGACCTCGACGGCAGGGTCGAGATCGGCGTCTTTCAGGACACTGCCCCCTGGGTGCAGCGCCGACGGCTGTTCCTGCTGCGAGAGGGGGACGCGCGACCCATCGCCTCCGCCGACACGGTCCTGTCCCAGGCGGATGTCATCGCGGTGGGTGACCTCGTCGGTGATCGCAAGCACGAGATCGTGTTCGGGGGATATGCCAACAGCACGGGCGTCTCCGGTCACGGCATCGCGGACTCCGATTGCCGGGTGCTGGCGTTCGACTGCCGGCTTCGTCTGCTGTGGGTCACGGCGGCACTCGGCGGCGAGTTCACAGGCGCCCGCCCGGCATTCGCGCGCGAAGAGCGCTGGTGGGCGCGGCCCTGGTCGGGCCCGCGCCTATCGCTCTTCCTGTGGAGCCTCGGGGGCTCTCGCTCGTCGCGCGGTGCTGTCATCGCCCTGGCACCCTCGACCGGGGAGGTTCTGCATCAGCGTCCCTACTCCTCTCCCGTGAGAGGCGGCGCAATCGGTCCGGTCAGCGAGGGGCGCCATCGCCTTACCGTCAGCCTGTCGAACAGCGGGCAGTTCGAGTGTCTGGACGACCAACTGCGGCCGACGGGTGCCGGACTGCAGTTCCGGGGACCGGACGCCTCATTGCAGTTCGCTGCTGACCTCGATGGCGATGGTCGGCTGGAGCTCATCGCCACTCCGGAGCCGGGTTGCCTCTCACTCACGGACCTCTCCTTCTCCCGCGCGACCCGGGTCGTTACATCGGGCGCTCGCGACCTCCTCCGCCGAGGCGACGCCGCCGAGGTCACGTGCATTCCGTGGGACGCGGACGCAGACGGCGCGCCCGAGGTGGCTGCCCTGGCATGTGCGCCGGGGGGGGACTCGTGTATCGAGGTCTACCAGGCGGTCCCGGCGGCCCCGCTGGCCCGTCCCTCGGTGCGACGCCATCCCCGCTGGCCTGCAGGCATCTCGTCCTTCGAGTGGGCCCCCGATGGCCGCCATCTCCTGGCGACGAACCGAATCGGCTCCGCGACGCTCTACTCGTGGTCACAGGAGCGGCCGGCATGGGTCGCAACGCTCCCGGAGCTCCGGGCCGCCGCCTTCAGCCCCGACGGCCGGTCCCTGGCTGCCCTGGTCGGTGGGCGCCCCGCCAAGCGGCCGGCGTGGGCCTGCGCGACCTGCGCCGCTCCGGCCCGGAGTACGCCTGTGGTCAAGGGCCTCCGCCAGACTGCGCTGCTCGACGACCTCGCCCCGGTCGCCGGTGCGCGTCTCGTGCTGATCGATGCCACTACCGGCACCCGGCGTGACCTCGCCACGGGAACCTTCGACCGGCACCTCGCATGGACTGCACGCGGAATGATCCTCGTCTCGCAGGAGCGAGGGAAGACACTGGACATCCTCACCTATTCCACCGGCGCAGCGCCCCCGCGGCCGGTGGTCGGCGCCTCGGAACCCGACATCGACGAAGCCTGCCCCGTGGCAGTCCCGGACGACGACCTGATCGCCTACACACGGTGGGAGGCGGTGGAGGTTCCCTACGCGGATGCGCAGCCGGCGGCGCAGTTGTACCGCGTCCCCGCGAAGGGCGGGCGCGCGACCTGCGTCACCACCCACGCCGCCGTGTGTCGTGGCCTGTGGGCCCCCGGGTCCGGAGCCGGCCCGAGCTTCCTGCAATGGCGGGCCGAACCCACCAACCTGCTGTTCTCCGGCTTTCGCGGCTCGGCGAGCGCGCGCCGGGGGCCCTTCGTCGTGGGCGAGATGACGGTCTGGACGGCCGCGACCTCGCCGGCGTTACGTCGCACCTCACTCTACGCGACGTCCGACTTGTGGGTCGCCAATCTTCAGGCCGGAGAGCTGCGCACTCTCACCTTCGATGACGACCAGGAGGAATCCAGCCCGTCGCTCTCGCCGGACGGCAACTGGGTCGCCTACCGCTCAGTCGCCACGACCGATCGGGCGGCGGGCCCGAACATCGCGGTGACCAACCTCACTCAGAGCTCGAGCCTCACAGTGGGGCCCGGCGACTGCCCGCGCTGGTCGCCCACGGACCCGGCGCAGTTGTGGTTCCTGCGGGAGGGGCGACTGTGGGCGGCGACGCTGCGCAACCAGACGCCGCCCGTGATCCGGGCGTCACGGCGGAAGTGGCTCGGCGGAGCGTTGGGCCTGCTGTGTCTCGCCGTGTGCCTGGTCCTGCGACTCCCGCGGCGCCTGCGAGTGACTGCGGGCAGCTATGCCCGGTCGATCCGGGCGGCACGGGAGACCGGGCAATCCCTGCTGCTCACGGCCATGATCCGCCGGCTCGACCGCGCCCAGGCAACACTCCATGCCCTCAAGAACACCGTGACGGTCGTCACCGCCCATGATCTCAACGGCAATGCCGCCACTGCCGCCACACTGCGCTACGTCTATGACGCGGAGAACGCGGTCGCGGTCCGCAAGGGCGTCGATCAGGTCCTGGCGAGCATCGCCGACATCGCGACCCACGCGCAGACGGATCGGGCCCTGTTGATGGGACTGCCGACGGGAGCGCGGGACGGACTGGCCCAGTGCCTTGCTCAGCTTGCGGGCTCGCGCCACCGCCTGGAGCGCTGCTGTGTGACGTTCCATCAGGACCGGGCCGAGTACGCCGCGGCAGTGGCATCCGGCGGGTTGCCCTCGCCGGCTCTGTGCGAGAGGGCTCTGGCGAACCTCGGGAGCTTCCGGCACCTGCTTACCGACGAGCAGGAGCAGACCGGCCTGCTCGATCGCCTGCGCGAGTGCCTCCGGCCGCTCCAGATCCGCACGGTGCTGCGGGAGGCCGCGGCGGCCACCACGGCCCGGGCCGCAACCGTCGGCGCCACGGTGGAGGTCGCCGCCGGCGTCAGCCCGATGCTGTATGTCCCGGGCAATCCGGAACTCCTCGGCCAGGTCGTCCTCGACACCATCGCCAATTCGCTGGACGCCGTCGCCGATCGGTCGGCACTGGCTGAGGCCGGGTATGAAGGCCGCATCGAGCTCAACGCCACTGAGCGTTCCGACACCGTTGTCGTCACAGTCACCGACAATGGCGTGGGTCTGACGGAGGACACGTTGACGCGGCTCAACGGCGGAACCGGGGTGACGACGAGGGGTCTGGCCCGGGGCGGGGGTTTTCTCAGCGCTCGCCGGACGCTCTCCCGCTACCCCGGTGGGCAGGTCCGCATCGAGAGCGACGGTCCGCAGCGAGGCGCAACGGTAACCATCGCCATGCAGGCCGTCTGATGGGCCGAACCATCGCCCGGGGTCGGCGAACCATTGCGGCGTGTGCGACGAGCCACGCGCGGGGTACACTGGGGGCAGCTTGCACCCCAAGAGAGCTGCTCATGCCGGCCATACTCGTCGTGGAAGACGCGCCCAACATGCTGCGGTGGCTTGTGGACAGCATCCGGCGCGAGCTGCCCGAGGCTGAGGTCGTCGGGGCGGCGACGGGGACGGAAGCAGTGTCCCTGGCGGCGCGGCACGAGCCCGCCCTGGTGATCCTCGACCTGGCACTCCCCTCCGGGCTGTCAAGCAGGCCCCCAGACCCCCGAGTCGGCCTCTCCGTGCTCAGAGCGCTTGTGGTCATGGCGCCTCGTCCCCGTATCGTGGTCATCTCCGGCCTCGACCTCCGCGAACAGGCCCTGCTGGGTGGGGCGGATGGCTTCATCCCCAAGGACTCGCCCCGACTGTGGGAGGAGGTCAAGGCCTCCGCCCTCAGAGGCCTCTCAGGGCTCGCGTAGTCGCCCCCGGGTCGCGCACCGTCTCGGGCCGCTCCCGAACCATTCCCCGCTGTCGCCAGGACCAGGACAGCGCTAACCTCAGTCGTGGCTGGGGACATGCCTGCAGGCGCCACGCGTCCAGCCAGCCCATGCCCGGCACCGGTGCCCGCTCCCCTGTGAGCGGAAGCGCCCCGGCTACCACGTGGTCGAGCTGTATTGGTACCCACGCTGCGATATCTGAGCCCAGCGAAAGGAACGTGATGTCCTGTGACAACGAGAGTGAGCAACACGACGCGGGTAGTACCCCTCGCTGTCGGCATCCTGGTGGCGCTGGCCCTCGCCCCCGGGGCCTCGCACGCCGAGCTATTCGGCATTGCCGGCAGGGCGACCACCGACGCGGGACCGCTCTGTGGCGTGACGGTGACCCTGACCCCCGGCGCCCTCGTGACGACCACTGACGACAATGGCGACTACTCGTTCACCGGCCTCGTGGCCGGCGAATACGCGGTCAGGCCGTTGAAGGGCGGCTACCGCTTCAGGGACACCTCCTACATCCACGATCAGCGGACTGTCGTCCTGGGGCCGTCCCAGGCAGGCCTCGACTTCCTCGCCGACAGGCTCCCGATCACCGAGGACTTCACTTCGGCAGACGGCTGGGTCGATTACCGGCCGCCACTGATGTCCATTGCCGGGGGGTATCTGAAGCTACGCAACCAGGTCGCGCACGCGCCCTTCTGCTACCGCAAGCGTGTCTCGGTGCTCAACGAGGTCGACATTGAGCTTCGTGTGAAGTCGGAGAACTCCGACTGGGGACCCGACTACGGCCATCCGGGCGGGCACATCGAGTTGGGCATCAGTCGGGCAGACCCGAACGAGGCGAGCATCGCCGATGAACTGGGGCCCCTCAAGAACGGTCCGGTACCGCAGGACGGGCTGTACATCCAGATGACCTTCCGCGAGGGAGACCCGGAACCGAGTTGGTGTGTGAAGCAGCTCGACAATGGGGTCGAGACGCGGGTTGAGTGGCTTGGCCACGGGATCTGGGATCTGGACTGGCACGTCGTCTATATCCAGATCCGGGAGGGCTCTGTCTCGATCCGCGTTGACTCGGAGGAACTCGGTCAGGTTCCGGCCGCGCTGCCGCAGGGGCTGGAACGACGCCTCTGGCTCGGGGCCACCAGTGGGAACGCCACCATTGACTACGTTCGTGTGACCAAGGTACCGCCTGGGAACCGCGCCCCCGTAGCCGGCGATGACAGCTACGAGACAGCCGAAGACTGCGCGCTGACCGTTCCGCGGCCGGGGGTGCTCCTCAATGACACGGACGCTGACGGCGACGCAGTCACGGCGTCGAAGGTCTCTGACCCCTCCCACGGGACTGTGACGCTCAACCTCGACGGGTCCTTCACCTACGTGCCGGAGACGGACTGGCACGGTGAGGATACCTTCAGATACATGGCCGGCGACGGAATTGGCGACAGCAACGAGGCCACCGTCACCATCACCGTGGATCCACAACCGGACCCCCCAGTCGCCAGAGCGGGGGATGATCAGACCGTTGAGGCGAATGCCATCGGCGGGGCCGAGGTCTCACTCGACGGCTCCGCTTCGTCCGACGCGGACGGCGATCCCCTCACCTACCACTGGAGTTGGATCGCTGCGGGCGGAGCCGAGCAGCACGCCGAAGGAGTGCGGCCATCCGTCTTCCTGCCGCTGGGACGCACGGTGGTCTCCCTGGTCGTCAATGATGGGACGGCGGACTCGGAGGCGGACACGGTCGAGGTCACGGTTGTGGATACGACCCCGCCGACGATCACTGCGCCCGATGACGTGACTGCCAGGCAGAGCAGCGACGCCGGCACGCCGGTGGCGATCGGCCAGGCAACGGCCGTTGACATCCAGGACCCGTCTCCGGTGGTGACCAACGACGCGCCGGCGCTCTTCCCGCTGGGTGAGACCGTCGTCACCTGGTGCGCGACGGACGACTCCGGCAACCGGGCCACCGCCACGCAGACCGTGACGGTGGTCTACACCACGCCGACCGTCCTGGTCGCCTGCGACGCGGCAGGCACTGTGGGCACGACCGTGCAGCTTAGCGCACAGCTCTCCTCCGGGGGGATGCCCCTGGCCGGTCAGCCGATCGACTTCACCATCGGTGCCTGGACCGGCAGTGCGCTGACGGATGCCACAGGGACGGCCCGGGTGCTGTACACGATCGCGCAGGCCGCGGGCACCTACCCGATCCAGGCCGCCTTCGCGGGCACCGCCGTCTACCGTGTCGCCTACGACAGTGCCACCCTGACGGTCGGGGTTCCGGCGCCGACGGCCATCACGATCGTCGAGAACCCCGCCGTCCTGACCGCCGGCCAATCCCAGACCTACCATGTCATCGGCAACAACGACAATGGTGACATCACCGCTCAGTGCACGCTGTGGGTGTCCCTCGCAGCCGGTGGGTCGTGGAGCGGCAATGTCTACACCTCGGAGAAGGCCGGCACCTGGACGGTGTCGGCGCTGTACAACACCCTCTCGGATACGGCGGCACTGACCGTCAACCACGGCGCGGCCGCCGCGCTGCAACTGACTCCCGCGAGTGCCCAGATCCCGGCGGGGGCGACGCAGGCCTACACGGTGATCGCCTCTGACGCGTACGGCAACAGTTGGCCCGCGACGCTGCCGGCCGGCGATTGGACAGTCGCCGTGGCGGGTGGGGGAGCGCAGTCGGGTACCTTCGATGCGGCCAACACCTATCAGTCGGTAGCGGCCGATGCCAACAAGACGCTCCACATCACCTGCACCGTGGGGGCCGTCACCAGCAACCCGGCGACCCTGGGACTGACGGGCAACGAGGGCTGCACGCTGGCGTGGGACAAGGACACCGGCATGTTCTACCTGTGTGCGGATGCGGCCGACCCGCAGACAGGGATACCGGTGCCGGCCAGCGGCACCTACACGGTGGGCGGCTGCAACGTAGTGGTCGCGCTCACCGGAGGCACGAGAGACATCACGGCCGCCGTCACCAACTGCGTCACGACCAACTCGCTGCGCATGCGCTGGTACATGAACGGCGGCAGCCTGTACCGGGTGTACCAGACGAGCACGATTGCGGGGGTCTCTCGCACGCTGAACTGGACGACCCCGGCGGCATTCGTCGGTGTCAACCACACCGTGGGGGGCTACGACGCCGCGACGGCGACCTGGTCTACGGTCGCGTACGGGACCACGACGCAGCCGTAACGGCCGGCAGGTGACTAGATCCCAGGGGGCAAGCACCAGAGCCGCTACCTCGGACGAGCCAAGACGCGGTAGCGGCTCCTCCCTCGATCCCATGGCGCGATCGGGGGGGAGCTGAGCGTGGTGTCCCCGGAACTGGGCAAGCCGAGACGGGGACGCCATGCCCGGGTCGGCGGCATGGCGTCCCCGCGTCGCAAGTTGCGTCATGCAGGCTTGAGGTAGCCGCCGCCGGCCAGGGTGTAGGTCTTCCCGCCCAGCGCGCTGTTGCCCGCAAGGCTGGAGTTGTAGGAGACCGTGTGGCCGTTGCCGTAGATGTTGGTGATGCTCGTCCCCGAGATCCCGCTGCTATCGCTCAAGGTGGTGAGCACCGAGTTCGCGGTGACATACCACTTGCTGGTGGAGTCCAGGGTCAGGGCTGCCGTGTTGATGCTTCCCGTCAGGGTCGTGCTGTTCTGCAGCGTGGCCGCGATCGAGCTGATGCTGTCGCAGACGAGATTGCCGGTCAACGTCTCACCGCTCGCGGTCAGGTTGGCTGTGCCGCCATTCGAGCCGCTCGTGCCCCAGTTGCCTGCGGCGGCCTGGAGCAAGGTCCCCGATGAGGCCGTGAGGCTGGTCCCCGTCAGCTTGATGATGCCCGTGCTATTGGTGACATAGAACAGCGGGCCGGCGGCTGCGGCGAGCGAGCCGCCGGTCATCGTGAAGGTCCCCCGGTTGCCCGTGGCGTCGCCGGACATGCTCTGGTAGATCATCACTCCGCGCTTGAGCGCGCCCGAGAGAGCAGTATTGGTGAGGGTGATGCTGTTGGCGCCCTCGATCACGGCGGCCTCCGCCCCGGTCGCTGTGACCCTGGCGCCGGAGACGGTGATCGCGCCGGTGGAGTAGATGCCGGGTGAGTCCTGGCCGGAGGAGGTCACTGTGCCGCCGGTGACGGTGATCGTCCCCCCACCCCGATCGGTGGCGATGGGTGCGGAGTTCGCGCCCGCGGTCGTCATGTTCACGTTGGTGAGGTTCATGACACCGCCCTGGGTCGCCATGACAGCATGGCCGCCGGTGGCGGTCGCCTTGATCGTGACGCCGGACAGGGTGACGGACGCGCCGCTCCCTGACGCGAAGACGCCGTTAGCACCGGTGCCGGTGGTGGTCACCGTTCCACCGGTGATGTTGATCGTGCCAATCGAGGCCAGCACGCCGGCGTTCAGGCCGTAGAAGCTGCTGCTATCCTGGGAGGAGGTATTGCCGCTGGTGGTAATGGTCGGGCTCGTGAGGGTCAGGCTGCCTCCGTTCGTCACCCAGACCGCCGACTCATTGCTCCCGGTCGCCGCAATCGTCGGGCTGCTCAAGGCGGCGCTCCCACCGCTCTGTTCATACGCTCCCCAGATGCCCAGTGCCGTGACGGCGCGGAGCGTAACCGAGTTGCTGGTGACGTTGCCGGCCGTGTTGCTGACGGTGACATAGTACGTGCCGATGTTGCTGGTGGCTACGGAACTGACTGTGTAGGTGGCGCCGGTGGCGCCGCTGACGGCGGTGCCGCCCTTGTACCACTGGTAACTGAGACCGGAGCCGGAGGCGACGACGGTGAAGCCCGCACTGTTGCCGACCGTAGCGACCACGGAGGACGGCTGAGTAGTGATGGTCGGCGTCGTGTCCCCTCCGCCCCCTCCGCCCCCTCCGCCGCCGGTGCTGAGCGTGACCTTGTTACTGGTGACGGACCCCTTCTGGTTGCTGACGACCACCCAGTAGGTGCCGAGGCTCGCGGTGGTCACGGGCCGGACGGTGTAGGTCGCCCGGGTCGCGCGGCTGATGGCCGTCCCGTCCTTGTACCACTGGTAGCGGAGGCTCGTTCCGGAGGCGACGACGCCAAAGCTCGCCGTAGCACCGAGGGTGGTAACGACGGAGGTGGGCTGGGTCTTGATGACGGGCGCGCCGTTCGTCGGCGGTGGCGGTGGCGGTGCCGCCGAGGTACTGACCTCGGTGGCGGAGACAGACGAGGAAGAGTCGCTCCCGCCACCACAACCCGTCAGCGGGGATAGGAGCGCACAGATCAGCAGGGCGGCAGCCATCGCGAGGTACGGACTCATGGGGCTCGTGCGGTTCATCGGTCACCCTTCCTTCTGCGATGCGACCACGGCGGATAGTCCGCATGCGGCGCCACGGACCGGCGTCCATCTGGATCGCCTGGGCCGGGAGTCCCGCCCGCTACCTCTACCAGGCTGGCCCCCCGAGTGTAGGCACGTATACCCCGGGCCAATGAACAGGCAGACCGCGATCCCGTTACAGAGTTGTAATGTGGAAACGACGGCGAGGATGGGAGGCGCCGACTCCGCCACCCGCGGCAGGCATTCAGTCACCCGGCAGCGAACCCCTGGAAGAGCGGCCGAAAAGCCGTTCTGAGGCCGCGAAGCCACGCCAGAATGGCTCTGGAGGGCACGCAGCCGGCCGCTACGCCTCGAGGGCCGGCCGGATGTAGCCTTTTCGGCCGGACCCTTGGCTGCGTGCGCATTCGCGGCGCAGGGAGACTGAGCCTCGATGCAGTCCGGTTCATCATCAAAGACACCGCCTCCGACGGAGACCGGCCCGTCGGCCCCCGTTACTGCGGGCGGCGCGTGGGCGTTCATTGTCCTGTGCGGAGTCGGGCTGTCTGCCATCCTCAGCTCGACGATGTCGAAGACGCCGGTGCTGCCGCTGTTTGCCCACAGCTATCTGCACGTTACGGGCGAGATGCTGGGGTTCATCGCGGCGGCCTCCACAGCGGTGGGCATCATCGTCAGCCTCCCGGCCGGTGCGCTGTCAGACGTGTTCGGCCGCCGCGTGGTACTGCTGGCGGCGATGTTCGTCTTCGCCAGCGCGCCGGTGCTGTACCTGTTCGTCCACTCGGCCGAGGCCCTGGTCGTGGTACGCATCTACCACGGGCTGGCAACGGCAGTCTTCGGTCCGGTGGCGCTGGCCTACGTCGCGGACCTGACGAAGGTCCGGCGGGCGGAGCGCATGGGGTGGTACTCCTCGGCCACGCTGCTGGGCCGCTCCGTCGCACCGATGCTCGGGGGCGGGCTGCTGCTGCTGTACGTCGATCAGCATGGTGCGCCGACCCTGGGGAGCTACCATGCCGTGTATGTGGGCTGCGCCATTGCCGGGGGCCTGGCGCTGGCGTTCGCCCTGTGTCTGCCGCAGGTACCGCCGGCCCCGGTGGCGTCTGCCGATACGCCGGAGGCCGCCCGGCGCGTGCCCGGTCTGCGTGCCTCCCTCGCCCAGATGGGTATGGGCTTGCGGGCCGTCGGGCGCAGCCACGCCATCATGGCGACCAGCGTCACCGAAGCGCTGCAGTACCTGGCCTTTGGCGCCGTCGAGACATTTCTGCCGCTGTACGCGAAGTCGCGCGGGGTCAGCGAGTGGCAGATCGGGATCATCTTCGGCGCCCAGATCGTGACGCTTGCACTCACAAAGCCGCTGAGCGGGAGGCAGTCCGACCGCCTCGGCCGCCGCGCGGTCATCACTGCCGGGCTCGGCATGAACGCCGTCGCGCTGGTGGGTCTGACCGTCTATCCGAGCTTCTGGGGCTTCCTCGTAGGCGCGACCCTGTTCGGTCTGGCGATGTCGGTCGTGACCGCGTCAACCTCGGCGCTGGTCGCCGATGTCTCCCGGGCGCACCACTACGGCACGTCCCTCGGCGTCCTGAGCACGATCATGGATGTCGGGCATGCCGCCGGGCCGATCGTGGCGGGGTTCATGATCCCCGTACTGGCCTACGCCCAGACCTACCGTGTCCTCGCGCTGGTGATGGTCGTGGCGATGGTTGGCTTTGCGGCGCTAACGCGAGGGCTCGACCGCGAGACGCAGCGCGTGGACGAGCCGCGATCCGACTGAGCGGTGGCCGGCGCGCGGAAGGCACGCCGGGGGACGGCTTTCCCCGCGGCACCGGCTCGGCACC
>CAZIWQ010000029.1:11750-16995 GCA_964542355.1 uncultured Armatimonadia bacterium | reverse complement strand
GTCCCGGTCGGCGGGTCTTGTCGAGCGGGACGCTCGACCTACGCGGCAACCGTCCCGCCTTGCGGGATTCGGCCCCTCCGCGGCGGCCCGCGGGGCTTGCCTCAACGCCGATGGGGTCGGGGCGTGAGGTGCCGTTGCCGGGGCGGATCTCACCCCTGCGCTGTGGCCTGCTCCGCCCGCCACTTGGCCACCTGCTCGGCGATGTCGTGCCACATGTCGAAGTACACCACGTTAGCGAACTCGTGGAAGCACGTGCCGTGGAGCGTCGGGTTGCGCAGCATCTGGGCCAGCCCCTGCACCCACTGCGCGCGGCTCTTGTCATACGCGGCCCCGTGGATCCCGGTGAAGGTCGTCAGGCGCACGCGGTCCTTCCCCAACACCCGCCAGCGGGTGAGGTCGGCGTTGGCACCCGCCAGGAGGCACAGCTCGTCCACGACACCCTCGCGGCACAGGTCGTCGGCAGGGATGTACATCCGGGCCGCGGTCGCGGGGTCGACCGAGTCCCAACTGGCGTTCATCGCCAGTAGCCTGCCCTTCGCCCGACAGCGCTCGTGAGCCTGTCCCAGAAACCCCTTGAAGAAGTCCCCCTTGAGCTTCACGAACCGTAGCTCCTCGAGGCTGCCGGGAGCCGCCTCGCGCGGGTCGCTCCCATACCGCCGGCGGTACTCGGCGATCACCGGCTCATTGTACCCATAGTCGCGCGGACCGGAGACTGTGGTCGGCCACGGCGAGTGACTGCGCATGCTCAGATAGACGCCGTCGACACCATAGCTCAGTAGCTCGTCGACCTCGCGCAGGCGGTACTCGCGCACCTCGGGGTAGGCATAGCAGGGCACGCCGGGGATGTGCTGCTTCCCATCGCGGCTCACCCACGTATACTGCGGGTTGTCGTGGAAGAACTCGCCCTCCGGGGCGTAGTACATGCTATCGAACGAGGTGGCCCAGGCCCACACCTGCATCCCATGCTTGTGCCCCAGCTCCACGCAGTCCGTGAGAGGGTCGGTCTCGCGCATCAGTGCGGCCATGCGCGGCAGATAGGAGGGGATACTGCCCACCGCGGTGTCCAGCATCTCCCCCTTGGTGCCGGCGAAGGCCCGGTCGTCGGCCACGTACAGGGCCCGCGAGCGGTAGCAGACGGCGCCACAGACGGAGACCCGGAACAGGATGCGATCCACCCCGTAGTGTGCGGCGAGGGCCATCAGACGGTCCATCTCGCCCCGGTGGTCAGACATGTCCCAGGTATCCGTGCCGATGCAGACATCGAAGAAGTCGAGGTTGAGGGTCAGCTCCTTGTCAGAGAGCCTCCCCGCCTGCGCGGGGGGGCTCGACAGGGCAAGCACGGCGGTGAGCAGCCAGAGCAACCGCACCGCATGGCCCCGGGCGGAGGCGGTCATTCACTGTCCCTCCTGCACGGCGGCAATCTGCACCTCATCGAGCAGCCCCAGCATCTGACAGCGCCCCGCCAGGTTGCCCAGCCACAGCCTCTCTCCGAGCACCTGCGGCATCTTCGTGCCGCTTGCCGTGGCCACACAGACACCGTCGATGGTCAGGGATGCCTGCTTCCCCGCCCGGCTGGCGGTGATGCGCAGCCCATGCCAGCTATTGGCTTCCCAGTCCAGTGGCTTGCTCTTCATGGCGAACCAGTTGCCGGCGAACGCGGTCCCCTTCGCCCGGCCGGTGCTGTCGCTCATGGAGAACAGCAGGTAGTCGCAGCCCGCCCGCTTGGTCAGGCAGATGCGGCTCTGCTCCCTCGCGGATTCGTGGTACAGGTAGACGAGCTCCTCGAAGTGGAGGTCGCGCAGCGGGCGGTCGTGACTGACCTTCAGGCGGATATCGAAGCCTGTCGTGAGGAACGCGGGAGCGCGGCAGGCGAGTACGCTGGTGGGACCGATCCGGGCAGCCTGGCCGGCGCCGGCGGGCACGCACGTGACGTTCTCAGCGGTGATGAGCGGCTCCCCGGGGGCCTGGAGACCGCCGTCGAACGTGATCCGGTGCGGGCCGTCCGCCGCCGGCGCCAGCGCGCCCCACAGGGCGGCGAGCAGCACGAGGCAGCCACCCCTCACCCCGGCTCGCCAGCCAGGCTGTTCTGTGTGTCGTCTGCGGCTCACCATGGTCACTCCTTGGGTGCGAGAATCGCGAACACCCAGTCGGCGCGGGTGTAGTCATACTTGCTGCTCCAGGCATGCCCGCCAGGGTACACGTCGCCCTTGCTGATCCGCCAGACATAGCTCGCCGTCGCCCCCCGCGGGTCCGGCGCGTGGAGCCAGTAGGTTCGCCCGGCCTCGAGTTGCAGCGGGCTGTCCAGGTAGGCGTAGGCCCAGCCATAGCCGGGTTCGGGGCTGAAGCTCTCCGGCCCGAGCGCCGCGCTCCCGAGCACCACGTTGCCCGGCTTGCCACCCTCATCGGCAACAACCACAAGCTGCAGCGGTGGGAGGCCTGCGGCATCGGGACCCCGCAGGGCGGCGACGATACCGAGGGCCGTCATGCGAGCCGGCTTCGCCAGGGAGAAACTCTGGGCCACCCCGTGGATGCTCGCCTGGTCGAGCGGCTCCTTCAGTACCACTCCCGCAAGGGTGACGACCTCGCCGCCGGCGACCGCGGCGCGCAGCGCCGCCTGGCGGGCCGTCTGTTCGACGCAGCGCTGCCGCGCCTCGCTCAGCGCGCGGGCGAAGCGCCCGGCGTCTACGGGCCCCTCGAGCACGACCCCATCCAGTCCCGGCGTGCGCGCCGCCAGACCCGCCGCCGAGCGCATCTCGGCGTCAGTGCTGACCCGGCACCAGGCCAGGCAGCGCAGCTCGCGGTCGGTGGCAAGCTTGAGGCCCAAGACGTTGGGGGAGCGGGTCGACTGCACCATCACCTCATCCACCAGCCCGCGGGCGATCCATGCCGGCACATCGAGGGCCGCTCCGGTGGCGGAGTAGGGGAGGAGGTCGGTCTCGGCACAGGCCAGCGCGAGGTGCAGCTCAGGCCGCGCCTGGCGAATGGCCCGCAGCAGCTCCCCGATCAGGTCGGCCTTGAGGCCCGCCAGCAGCGCCCGATCGAGACCCGGCGCGGGGTCGCGACCGTGGGCCTGCCGGAACGCAGCGATCAGAGGGGCATTGAGGCCACAGGTGCGAGCGACGTTCACTCCCGCCGGCCAGGAGGAGGGGGGCAGCGCGCTCACGCACACTCCCGCGGCTCCCGCGTAGGCGAGGACATGCCGCACGCGCGCCTCGCGGACCTCGGGGAGCGCGTAGCACGGGCTGCCGGCGAGGACCCCCACACCCTCCGGGCCCGTCGCCACCCATTCCGGGTGCCGCTCGAGCAGGTCGGTGCCATCGGGGGCCGGGAGCGGCCCAAACAGGTCGATGAGGGCCCACTCGCCCTGGGCCACGCGTTCGGGCGTGACGCCCGGACAGCGGACCAGGACACGGTGGCCGCTGTCGGCGGGGGCCGCCTGCCCGGCATCGCGGACGAGGGTGAGGGTGGGCTCGGCAGGAACTCCGCCACACGCGCCCGCGACGGCAAGCAGCAGGATGACTGCGGCGGAGATGCCAGGCATTGTGCGGCCGACCACCTTTCAGCAGTGCGCCTCGGCCGGACGAGCCACGTCCGGCCGAGGCGGTAGCACGCGATGGCTGTGAGCGCGGCCTGCGAGGGAGTGCATGACGCCGCCTACCTCCCCGCCGTGATCCCAGCCGCCGTTCGCGTTATCCTGTCCATCCTGTTTCTTGCCGTTCCGTGGCCCCGCCGTTCACGGTCAGCGCACGAGATCGGCGCACGCCGCGACGTCGGCGGTCATGTAGGCGATGCCGAGGGCGCAGCCGCGGCCGATCTGCGTCACATACGGGAAGGCGTTGCTGATAGCGATCAGGGCACCGGGCACCGACCCGCGCGGGACATCACGGGTGCGCACTCGACGGACATCGAAGTCGCGCGTTCCCACGTCCACGGATGCGATCTCCTCGGCGGGCGCCTGCGGGCCGGAGCCGGCCTTGCGGACGAGCAGCAGGCTGGTATGCTCCTCCTTGGTGACGGACACCACCAGCCAGGGGCCAGCCTCCGCACGCTGCAACAGCGGCCAGCGATACTGGAAGTCGGCGGGCTTCGGGTAGAGCACGAGCGCGGCGACGAGGGGGCACTTCCCGAGTCGGGGGAGCTCGAGCGTGGCATCGGCCTTGACGGGCGAGATCGTCACGAGTTTCGCGTCGAAGTAGCTGGCCGTGATGCCCGGGAAGTTGGCGGCCTGCTCCGGCAGCTTGAAGGAGGCCTCCCCGGCCCATTTCTGGATGTCGGCGAAGGATGCATTCGTCTGCAGCGAGATACTGGTGTTGTCCTGGAGCGTCACCCCGGCGCGGTCGAACCCCTCCGCGTGTGCCATCGAGCCGACCAGCAGCAGGACCCCGACGAAGAACAGGTAGCGTCTCATGTGGCATACCTCCCGTTTTGTTCAGCCTGCCGGGGGGTCAGCGGTGCCGCTCCCCCGTTGCCGGCTGGTGTCGCGCGTGGGTACGTTATTGGCGGAATCCGCCACAGTTCCTGCCTCGTCTGAGGAAATCGCCCACCCATCAGTTGCGGAGGCACTCCGCGCGGGCTGTGGCTCCACTCGCAACATCACGAACGCTGATGCGCCACGTCCCGCGCGGGTCGTTGAGAGCCAGCGGGAAGGTCACCTCCAGCGTGCCTTTGGGTGCGAGGACGTTGCGGCAGTAGTGATCCGCGGGCCCGGCCGCACCGGGAGCGGTCACTTCGAGCCGCAACACGTGGTCGGTCGGGGGTGCGGACGCCTTGACCTGGGCCCTGACCGTGAGCGCTTGTCCCACTACCATGCCCGTTGCCTCAAGCCCGGCAACGCGATACGGGAGGAGAGCGAGGAAGCGGGCCTCGCCGGGCACGACTTCGAGCTTCACCTCCGCCTGCTCACCCAGGAGCTTGCCTCCCCGCACATCATACAGGTAGCCAGGCTTCGGCAGTTGCAGGACCACGGGGCCCTCACGTCCTGCCTCGCTCCCGGCCTCTCGCACCAGCCCGTAGTAGAGCGCATCGCCGAGCCGGTAGGCATGGAGCTCGGTATGGGCGGGAGGCGCGCCGCTGTCGAGCCGCCAGTGGAGCGCGGTGGGGACGGCAAGCCTCGCCAGCGTCTCGTCGAGTGCCTGCCCCCGATCCTGCGGCGGGAGGGGCGTGACGCAGAAAGCTCGCGGGGTGGTGAACAGGTCGGCCAGCGGGGACTGCCCGCGCGGCTTGCCATGCTCGGTGTGGCTGGCGG
>CAZIWQ010000029.1:5575-11740 GCA_964542355.1 uncultured Armatimonadia bacterium | reverse complement strand
CGCGTCGGCCAGCAGCGCGCCGCCGCCGGCGACGAACCCCCGGAGAGCCGCCACGGCGGCGTCGGAGAGTGCCAGGCACGACGGCAACGCCACAAGCTTGATGCCCTGGAGATGTTCCGGGGTGAGTGCTTCCGGCACGACGTAGGCGTAGGCGACGGCCCGCCGTCGGAGCGCCGCGGCGACGGCGTCGTCGGAGGCCTGGTAGCGTTGATAGCCGGCCTCCGCGGGGGTCCCGCCGCTTGCCGCGGCCTGGTAGGAGAGCACGTGCATGCTCGGCTGTGAGTGCACGATCAGGGCCTCGGGCGCCGCCGTCTCCGCCAGGCGGAGCAGCCTGCCGAGGCCGGACTGGAGCTCGCGCGCGGCCCGCGTCACCGCCTCGCTCCGGCCCGTGGCCCGCCACAGCGGGTCCAGCAGTTGCCACGGCGTGTAGCCTTCCTTGCCCGAGTACGCCCAGGGCTCGAGCGGGTCCCACCACAGCGGAACAGTGCCGCCATTGAGCGCGAACCACCACAGGAAATGCCCGCACTGGCCGGCGTCGTGCTCATAGCCAAACCACGAGACCATCGGCGCGCGACTCCACGAACGGTACCGATCTACGACGTGGCGGTGGAAGTACTTGAGTAGCATCTCCTCTTTCGGGGCCCACAAAGAAAAGTCGACCCCGGAGAGGGAGTTGAACTTATAGGGGTTGGTGAAGCTGAGGGCGATCTCGGGGAACGCCGCGCGGGCGGCATCGTGGGTCCTCTCGTACGCGCCAAACCACACGCGCTCCTGGAACAGCCGGAAGTCGACCCAGCGGGCCGGGTTCGGCTCCGTCCGCAGGTCGGGGAGCAGCGGCACGGTCACGGCCTCAAAGCTCGGGAACGCAGTCCCCCACTGCGCGTTGGCTGCCTCGAGGGTGCCATAGCACTCCCGTGCCCAGTTCTGGAACCCCCTCCGGCAAGCATCGCAGGCGCACAGCTCCTCGTTCCCCTGCTGCGACAGGTGGGCCTCATCATCCATCCCATAGCCGTAGAAGCCCCATTCGCGGCGCTTGCCGATGTTGTCCACCACCCGCGTCACCATTGCGCTGACTGCGGCGGGGTCGCTGAAGCAGCGTTCACGCACGTTGCCCTTGACCGGGCTGCGCAGGCCGGCGTTCGCGACACCACCACAGGCCGGGAAGCCCCGCCGCACCAAGAACTCGTTCACCGCGGTCGAGCGGATGGCGTGAGCGCGGAGGAACTCGGCCATGGCGTCCTGCAAGTACTCGGGGCAGCGCACGTGCATGGCGGTGTAGCCTGCTCCCAACCCGAAGTCATCGAGGTCATCGCTCGCGGTGGCGGGCACGAACAGCTCGCAGCTCTGACGGTCCACCACCGCGTCGGCGACCAGGGTGGAGACCACGACGCGGTGGTACACCGTCAGCGGCTGACGCACCGCGAGCGTCAGGGAGAGGTCGCGCACACCGGCGCCGGTGAGTGGCGCGGCGGCGCGCGAGAGGACGCGCCCGAACGCATCCACCAGCTCGGCGCACAGCGTGCCGGCGGCTCCGGGGGCCACCTGACATGTCGCTTTCACGGTCACCGACTGCTCCGGCTCCGCCTGACGGGGGGCCTCGACACGGGTCAGCTCAATGCCGGGCGAAACGGGCGGGAGCGTTCGTGCGGCGAAGTCCACCGCCGCCCCGCCGTCCTCGCGGAGCAGGGCGCGCACGATGCACGGCCCACGTGCCTGTCTGGCAGCGAGGGGGAGAGGGAGGCTCACCGCAACGGGCGTGTCACCCGCCGGGATGGTGCGCGCAACTGACCCCAGCATCCCCCAGCGGCCATCCCACTCCACCCGGAGCTGCAGGGCTCGGCCATGGTGCGGACGTACGGTGATTGCCACGGCGTCTGCGTGGGTGCCCGCGCGGGGTTGCCCGGTGCCCACGTCGTCGCCACACGCCATGCTCACGATGCCGGCGGGCGTCGCGCGGCGGGCGGCCCACAGCGCGGCACGGCACAGCGCCGCCCACCGGTACTCCCAATACTGGCACAGCCCCGGCGCGAAGGGCACCAGCCCGGGTACCGCTTCCGACCACACCAGGCGTACCACGCGCCCCTCGCCCAGCGCGCCGGTCGCCACTGACTTCAGCACCGACTCGCCGCCGGAGGTGGCGGCAAGCACCTGGGGCGCCGGGGCGCCGAGCACTTCGCCAAGTCGCTCCGGGGGCCCTGCCGCCGGCAGCCGATCCGCGAGCTGCTTGAGCACCTCCGGGTGCATGGCCGGGCCCGAGGTGAGCGGCTCCACGGCCAGCAGGCCGGCGCCGCGACCCACTGCGCTCACGATCGCCTCGATGAGGCTGGCTTCGGAAGGCCGACCGGCAAGCACGATCAGATCATACTCGCCGGCCGTCAACCGGCGGAACACCGCCGCGGAGTCCTCGGCGATCACCGCCTCCACCTTGTCGGTGCCCCGGTACGTCGGGCAGTAGATGATGTCATAGCTCACTGCCAGTCGCTGTGCCAGCTCGGCCACATCGCGCTGGAACTCCCCGACGAAGATCAGCGCCCGCAGCGGACCGCCGGGGAGCGGCTTGAACGGGGACAGCGCCGGTGTCGGCCACGGCTCGCCGAGTCCCCGGTGCTCGGCTCGGGTGCAGCGTTTCGCATCCGTGATCCCGCTCAGTCCGTGGGCCCCGGGCACCATCTGCACGTAGGCATACTCGAGCCAGCCTTCGCGGTTGGCGCGGTAGAGGTTGAACGCCTTGAGGCGGCGGGCTCCCTTGTCCACCACGATGCGGCCGGTGTAGAGCCGGAAGTCCCCGGTCACCTCCATCTTCCAGAAGGGGTACAGGTCATCGGGGCTCCCGTCGCTCATCTCCTGCACCGCGGCGATCCCGGCCGCGGCGTCAGGTGAGCCACGCACCACGGCGTAGACGGTGAAGACCTCGCCGGCCTTCACCGGCAGGTTCAGCCCCTGGCTCGCGATGCCGTAGTCGCTGTCATTGCGTACGGCGAAGTGGCCGCTACGGGGAGCAATCTCGCCACAGGCGGAGCGACCGGCCAACGACCAGCCCCGCGGCTTGCCGGAGCTGCCGGCGGCACACACGAACTCGGGGTTGGTGACGAGACCGCCGGCGGGGTTGAACCCGGGGGCGCGTCCCGGCTGCGGCTGCTCGGCAAAGCGCAGGCCCCCGAAGTGCTCGGGGAGTTGGAACTGGAGTCGACCCGGGGCCAGTGGCGCCCAGGTGCTCCATTCCTTCGGCTCCCTGGGACGGTGCTCGCGGCCGACATTGAAGCCCCACTCGCGGCCGGGGCCGGGTGCCGCGACACCCAGGTCGCCCCACGGGATCGACAGCTCGACCTGCCAGGCCTGGGCATCAGTGCGGGCCTGCACCTGTGCCTGCGAGTTGTAGGCGGCGTCGGTGCCTCGCTCGTCGTAGAGCGCGCCGGCGGCATTGACCACGAAATGGTAGTTCTCGCTGCGGGCACGGTCGGGCTGCACGAAGATCTCGACCGCATCCTCCAGCCAGATGTCCCGGTCGCGTTGCCGGATAGCGGCGGTGATCGTCGTCGGGTCGGGCTCGAGGCAGATGACATGGAGGTACAGCGCCCGAGCGTCCCACGCGGCGCGGACGGTGGTCTGGCGCACGGCGCGCTCTGTGCCCCCGCTCCCGAGCACCGAGAAGTCGGTGGCCAGCATTGCCGCCTCCCAGCACGGGTCGGTGGGGAGCGCATCGATGATCGGTGGTGTCGTGGCGCGGCCACAGGTGAGCGACTGGGCACTCAGTGGCAGAGCGCCGGCGAGGAGCAGGAGGGCACAGGCGAGATGGCGGGTGGACATGAACGGCCTCCCGGAGGGTCACGCGGCGGGCGCGACCGGCGCGGTAGGATTGGTGGGGCAGGCCTGCGAGGCCCTTCGACCCACGGTGGAGGGGGACCTGCCCCCGGCCTGGGGTGGGCTGCGTCGGGACGCCAGAGCCCGGGCACGCGCCGCCCCCGTCGGGGCGGCGCAGCGCTGAGGACGGAGGACTCCCTCTCCCACCGGGAGAGGGCCGGGGTGAGGGCAGCCGTGGTAGTGGTTGTGGACGCCCTCGCCCGCACGGCTTACGCTAGCGCCTATGCCCCTCACCACTCACCACTCACCCCACGCCTCTCTTGTGTCCTCGCCCTGTCTCTGCTATCCTCCTGCACCGTTGGCCCGGCCGCGATGCTGCCCCTCGGAGGTCACCGAACGATGCCCCGTCTGCGCTCCTGGCACCTCACCGCCCGCGTCATACCCGTCCTCGTCGCACAATGCCTGCTACTGGTCGCGGTGGGTGCCGACGACTGGCCGGAGGTGCAGGGGAGAGGTCGACAGGGGTTGTGGAACGAGACCGGCGTCTTGCGCACGTTCCCGCCTGCCGGCCTCACCATCAAGTGGCGGACGCCCGTCTGCGTTGGCCACAGCGGCCCCGCGGTCGCCGACGGCCGCGTGTTTGTGTCCGACTGCAAGCGACTCAAGCCCGGGGGCATTGAGCGTGTGCTGTGCCTCGATGAGCAGACCGGGGCAGTCCTGTGGACCTACGAGAACCCCGACTTCGCCTACAGCGGGTTCACCTTCAACCAGGGGCCACGGGCCACGCCGACCATCGACGGTGATCGGGCCTACGTGTTGGGCGGTGCGGGGGACCTGTACTGCCTGAGCGTGCGCTCAGGCGCCCTCCACTGGAAGGTGAACTACCCGGCGCGGTTCAAGGCCAAGATCCCCACCTGGGGCTTCGCCGGGGCGCCGCTCGTGGTCGGCAGCCACGTGATCTGTGCCGTCGGCGCGCCGGAGGAGTCGCGCCTCGTGGGCCTCGACAAGATGACAGGTGAGCTGCGATGGCACGCGCTGCCGCCCACCGGCGATATCGCGTATTCGTCCCCGATCCTGGTCACCGCGGGGGGCGTGGAGCAGGTCATCTTCCGGCATGACGGTGCCGTTGTCTCGCTGAACCCGGCAACCGGCGAGGTCTACTGGCAGCAGCCGGTGGCGGGCGGCGTGTCCGTCGCCATGCCGGCAGTGGACGGCGACCGGCTCGTGGTCAGCAACTTCTTCGCCGGGAGCAGCCTGTTCCGCCTGCGCGGCGACAAACCGGCGGCGGACCTGGTGTGGCACGTGCAGGGCAAGAGCGAGATCAACACCGACGGCCTGCACGCGCTCATGTGTACGCCCATGCTCAAGGACGGCCACCTCTACGGCGTCTGCAGCCAGGGCGAGTTCCGTTGCGTGAACGCGGAGACGGGGCAGCGCGTGTGGGAGACACTCGAGGTCGTGCGCGAGAAGACCAAGTGGGCGACCGCGTTCATCGTCCGCAATCGCGACGTGTTCTTCATCACCAACGACCGGGGCGAGCTGATTATCGCCGACCTGGTGCCGGCGGGGTATCGTGAGTTGAGCCGTACCCAGCTCATCAAGCCCACTTCGCGGGGCGCCGGAACGCGCCAACTCGGGGCCGTCAACTGGGTCATGCCGGCGTACGCCAATCGGCATATCATCATCCGCAATGACGAGGAGATCATCCGCGCCTCGCTGGAAGGCTAGGGGTCCGGCCCGTGGGAGGGACTGCCATGCCAACATCGGCCGCTCCGGCCATAGTTGGGATTATCGTGCTCGCGGCGCTGCTGCTAGGCACCACCCCCGGACACACCCAGCGTGCCACGCCGGGTGTCGAATGGGCGGGGAAGGGTCGTTTCCGCATCCTCGTCAAGGTCGCCCCCCGCGATATCGGGGCCCGCCAGGCCGATGTCACCCCGGCGCGCGTTGTGCTTGACTTCACCCGGGCGCTGGTGGCCCTCCAGGCGGAGGGAGCGTGCGTCCCCTCCTCGATCCAGGTCATCCGCTACGACCCCGTGTCCGGCAGACCCCTTGTAGACGAGGACGGACACCCCCTTGGTACCTTCGCTCCCGGGGCCGGTCGCTATGACCGGCCGTTCCGCTTTGACGAGGTCGACCCTCGGCCCTACTGGTTCCTCTACAACCTGCAGGGCGACGGGCAGCGCGGCACGCTGGTGTGGAGCCACGTGCAGGAGGGGGCGCAACCTTCGCACTATGCCGTGTACTTCGATACAGTCGGGCCGGCGGGCGGACACACCGCGGCCCCGCGCGGGTGGATCGGTGATGGGGACTGCCTGTTCCGCGAGGAAGGATCCCGTACCGGCAGCGCAGGCCTTGTTCATC